>JAFEDP010000080.1 GCA_018241545.1 Pseudomonadota bacterium | reverse complement strand
TTTCCTATGCGTCCACGCCTACACGCCTCGGTTGCCCGGTGCCGACGCACGGCGCAGCGGACCGTGCGTGCGGCGAAGGCGCGCGCGTGACGACGTGACCGCCGCGAGCAACGCCGCCAGCGCGGGCCGGCTCCGCGAGATCCCCTACAACTACACGTCCTTCTCGGACCGCGAGATCATCACGCGGATCCTCGGCGAGCCCGGCTGGGCGCTGATCGACCAGCTGCGCACGGAGCGTCGCACCGGGCGATCCGCGCGCATGCTGTACGAGGTGCTCGGCGACCTGTGGGTGGTCGAGCGCAATCCCTACCTCGAGGACGACCTGCTCGACAACCCGCGGCGGCGCTCGCTCCTGGTCGCGGCGCTGCACCACCGGCTCGGCGAGATCGAGCGGCGGCGCGAGCAGGCGGACGCCGCCCGCGACACGCGCGTCGCCGAAATCCTGGCGCTCGCGCGGGCGGCCGTCGAGCGCTTCGCCAGCCGCTTCGAGGCCGTGCGCGAGCGGCGCCGTCGCGCGCGCCGGGTGCTCGCCCGCCACACCCGGACCGACAACATCCGCTTCGACGCGGTCGCGCGCGTCGCGCACGTCACCGACGCCACCGACTGGCGCGTCGAGTACCCCTTCGTGGTGCTGTGCCCCGACGCGGAGGACGAGGTGCCGGGCCTCGTGACCGCCTGCGCCGAGCTCGGGCTCACGGTCATCCCGCGCGGCGGCGGCACCGGCTACACCGGCGGCGCGATTCCGCTGACGCCCTGGTCTGCCGTCATCAACACCGAAAAGCTCGAGGACCTCGGCGACGTCAGGCTGCTCGGCCTGCCGGGCGTGCGCGGCCCGGTGCCCACGATCCTCACGGGCGCCGGCGTCGTCACCAAGCGCGTCAGCGAGGCGGCGGAGCGCGCCGAGCTCGTCTTCGCGGTCGACCCGACCTCCGCCGAGGCCTCCTGCATCGGCGGCAACATCGCCGTGAACGCGGGCGGCAAGAAGGCCGTGCTCTGGGGCACGGCGCTCGACAACCTCGCCTGGTGGCGGATGGTCGATCCGGACGGCAACTGGCTCGAGGTCACGCGAGTCAACCACAACCTCGGCCGCATCCACGACGTCGACAGCGCCGAGTTCGAGCTCACGTGGAAGGACGGCCGCCGGCCGCCCGAGGCGGCACGCGTGCTGCGCCAGCAGCGCCTGTCCATCCCGGGAAGGGCGTTTCGCAAGGCCGGCCTCGGCAAGGACGTGACCGACAAGTTCCTCGGCGGCCTTCCGGGCGTGCAGAAGGAAGGCACCGACGGCCTGATCACGTCGGCGCGCTGGATCCTGCATCGCATGCCCAAGCACACGCGCACGGTGTGCCTGGAGTTCTTCGGCGAGGCGCGGCGGGCCATCCCGGCGATCGTCGAGATCAAGCAGTACCTGGACGGCGAACGCGCGCGCTCCGGCGTCGAGCTCGCGGGCCTCGAGCACCTGGACGACCGCTACCTGCGGGCGGTCCGCTACGTCACGAAGTCCCGGCGCGGCGGCCTGCCCAAGCTCGCGCTCTTCGGGGACATCGCCGGCGACGATGCCGACGCCGTGGCCGCGGCCACCTCGCAGGTCGTGCGCCTCGCGAATGCGCGCGGCGGCGAGGGCTTCGTCGCGGTGAGCGCGGAGGCGCGCAGGACCTTCTGGCTCGACCGGGCGCGCACGGCGGCGATCGCCCGCCACACCAACGCCTTCAAGGTCAACGAGGACGTCGTCATCCCGCTTGAGCGCCTCGGCGAGTACACCGACGCGGTCGAGCGCCTCAACATCGAGCTCTCGACGCGCAACAAGCTGAGGCTGCTGGACGCGCTCGAGGCCTACCTGTCGGGGCCCGTGCCGGTCGGCAAGACCGAGGACGCCGAGCCCGGCGGGCTGCCGCGCGAGGAGCTCGTCGGCAGCCGCATCGCCGAGGCCCTGGCGGTGGTGCGTGCCGGCCGCGAGCGCTGGACGGCCCTGCTGGACGCCCTCGACCGGCCGCTCGCACAGGTGCGCGACGCGCTGGCCGGGCACGGGCTCGGCGCGGCGCTTCCGGCCATCGATGCGCGCATCGCCGCGGAGCCGGCGGTGCGGGTCATCGACGTGGTCCAGGACCGGACGCTCAGGATCTCCTGGAAGCGCGACGTGCGCGCGGCGCTCGCGGAGGCGCTGGTCGGACCGCTGGCGGGCGCCCTGGCCGAGTGCGACGCCATCCATGCCCGCGTGCTCAAGGGCCGCGTGTTCGTGGCGCTGCACATGCACGCCGGCGACGGCAACGTGCACACCAACATCCCGGTCAACTCCGACGACTACGGGATGCTGCAGGAGGCCAATGCCGCGGTCGCGCGGATCATGCGCATCGCGCGCGAGCTCGGCGGCGTGATCTCCGGGGAGCACGGCATCGGCATCACCAAGTACGAGTTCCTGACCGAGGAGGAGACCGCGGAGTTCCGGGCCTACAAGGGGCGCGTCGACGCCGGGGGCCGGTTCAATGCCGGCAAGCTGTTGCCGGGAGGCGGACTGCAGCGGGCCTACACGCCGAGCTTCAACCTGCTCGGTCACGAGTCGCTGATCATGAAGCAGTCCGACATCGGGTCGATCGCGACCTCGGTCAAGGACTGCCTGCGCTGCGGCAAGTGCAAGCCGGTGTGCGCGACGCACGTGCCGCGCGCCAACCTGCTCTATTCGCCCCGCAACAAGATCCTCGCGACCTCGCTGCTCGTCGAGGCATTCCTGTACGAGGAGCAGACCCGGCGCGGCGTCTCGCTCCGGCACTGGGACGAGTTCGGGGACGTCGCCGACCACTGCACGGTCTGCCACCGCTGCGAGAAGCCGTGCCCGGTAGACATCGACTTCGGCGACGTGTCGATGGCCATGCGCGACCTCCTGCGACGCATGGGCAAGAAGCGCTTCCGTCCGGCGGCCGCCGCGGCCGCCCTGTTCCTGGAGGCGACCAACCCGCGCACGGTCCGACTCGCCCGCGCGGCCGTCGTGGGGGTCGGCTACCGGGCGCAGCGCCTCGCCCATCGGCTCCTGCGGACGGCGGCGCGCGCACAGACGCGCCGGCCGCCGGCCACGACCGGCCGCAGCCCGATACCCGAGCAGGTCGTGCACTTCGTGAACCGGCGGCTGCCAGGCGGGCTGCCGAGCCGGACCGCGCGCGCGCTGCTCGACATCGAGGACCGGGCCTACGTCCCGATCATCCGCGACCCGGCGCGCACCTCGGCCGACAGCGAGGCCGTGTTCTACTTCCCGGGTTGCGGCTCGGAACGGCTTTTTTCCCAGGTGGGTCTCGCGACGCAGGCGATGCTGTGGCACGTCGGCGTGCAGACGGTGCTGCCGCCCGGCTACCTGTGCTGCGGATACCCGCAGCGCGGCAGCGGCGAGAGCGACAAGGCCAACAAGATCATCACGGACAACCGCGTGCTGTTCCACCGGGTGGCCAACACGCTGAACTACCTCGACATCAAGACCGTGATCGTGAGCTGCGGTACCTGCTACGACCAGCTCGCGGGCTACGAGTTCGACCAGATCTTCCCCGGCTCCCGCCTGGTCGACATCCATGAGTACCTGATGGAGAAGGGTGTGCGACTCGAGAACGTCACGGGCGTCCGCTACCTCTACCACGATCCGTGCCACTCGCCGATCAAGGGCCACGATCCTCTGCGCGTCGTCAACGAGCTCGTGAACGCCAAGATCAACGGCCGGGTCATCAGGAACGAGCGCTGCTGCGGCGAGTCCGGGACGTTCGCGGTGACTCGACCCGACATCGCCACGCAGGTGCGGTTCCGGAAGGAGCAGCAGCTGGCGCGCGGCGTCGAGGACCTGCGGACGTACGGCGTACGCGAGCCGGTCAAGGTGCTGACGTCGTGCCCTTCGTGTCTGCAGGGGCTGGCCCGCTACCAGGACGACGTCGACGTGCAGGCGGACTACATCGTGGTGGAGGTCGCCCGGCACCTGCTCGGCGCGGACTGGCTGCCGGTCTACGTACGCGACGCCAACCAGGGCGGCATCGAGCGCGTGCTGGTCTGACGTCGGCGCGACCGGCGTGCCCTTGCCCTCGGTTCCCCGCGCGTGGCCTGCCGCCGGCAGGCCACGCGGGCGGCGTCAGGCCTTCTTGGGGTAGGCCTCGGTCAACACGACCGACCCGGTCTCGGCCAGGGACTTCAGGTTGGCGATGATCTTCGGCCACCCGCCCGAGACCGCCTCGATGAGCTTCGATCCGTCGCGCGCCATCGTGTGGGTGATGGCGAGCCGGACCGCGGACCCGGTGGGCTCCAGCTCCATCGTGCAGACTGAATCGCCCTCGGCCTTGAGTTCCGGGCGCTTCTCGTGCCGCCAGCGGATCACGAGCCGCCGCGGCGGATCGGCCTCGACGATTTCGCCGGAGTCGAGCACCTCGCCGTCACCCGACAGCATCTTCCACGACGAGCCGGCGGTCCACTGGCTCTGGCAGTGGATCCCAAACCAGTAGCGCTTCATGAACTCGCTGTCGGTGGTCAGCGCGGACCACAGCCGGTCGGGCGTGGTGCGGATGTAGGTCACGTACACGAAGGTCGACTTAGCCATGGGCCTTCTCCAGTCGTTTCTTGAGGTCGGCGAGCGCCTTGAGGCGGGGCTTCTCGAACTTGGCAATCCAGCGCTCGTAGATCTCCTGCAGTGGCACCGGATTGAGGAAGTGAAGCTTCTCGCGGCCGCGCCGCAGCGGCACGACCAGGTTGGCCGCCTCGAGCACCGCCAGGTGCTGGGTCACCCCCTGCCGCGTCATGTCGAGGTGCTCGCAGAGCTCGCCGAGCGTGCGGCCATCGTGCGCGTGCAGCAGGTCGAGCAGCTTGCGCCGGCTCGGGTCGGCCAGTGACCGGAACAGCAGGTCGGCGTCAGCGCGTTCCTCGGCGGGCATACAGGCAAGTATACACTTGCCTGTCAGACAGGCAAGCGATGTATTGCATGTGGATCCGTCGCGGATGCGACGCGGCTGCGCACGGGCGGCGCCAGCCCGGTGCGATGGACGCGCCCGGTGTCGGAGGCTAGGCTGGCCCCCGGCCTCTTGCCGGGGACGCCCGAATGACGATCGCGAGCGACGTTCGATCGGCGCTGGTGCTGGCGCTGCTCGCCTTCTCGGGCACGAGCGTCGACGCCGCGGTGGCGGGCGCCGGGCTCGTGTCTGACGAACGCGTTGCGACCGACACGTCCGGAGACAACTGGCTCGTCAAGGGCGGCAGCTACGCGCAGGCACAGTTCAGCCCGCTGGCGCAGATCAACGCCGGCAACGCCGGGCGGCTCGGGCTCGCATGGCTGCTCGAGGTGAACAGCCCTTCGGGCCTGACCGCGGAACCGCTGGTGGTGGACGGGACGATCTACCTGAGCGCGCCCCGCTCCATCGTCTACGCGATCGATGGTGCGACCGGCCAGGTCCGCTGGACCTACGATCCGAAGGTCCGACTCGGGCTCAGCATCGAGGGGTCCTCCGCCGCGCGTACAAGCCGCGGCGTGGCCGTCTGGCAGGGCAAGGTCTACGTCGGCACGGGCGACTGCCGGCTCGTCGCGATCGACGCGGCCAGCGGCGTCGAGGCCTGGCAGGCGCGCGTCTGCGACGCGGCGCAGGCGGGCGTCACCGGCGCGCCGCGCGTCGCGCGCGGCAAGGTGTACGTCGGCTACAGCGGGGCGGACTCGCACGTGCGCGGCTCGATCGCTGCGTTCGATGCGGCCACCGGCCGCGAGGTCTGGCGCTTCTGGACGGTCCCCGGCGATCCGGCGAAGGGGTTCGAGAGCCGGACCGTCGAGTTCGCCGCGAAGACCTGGTCCGGCCCGGACTGGTGGCGCCAGGGCGGCGGCACGGTGTGGGACCCGATCACCTACGACGCGGCGACGGGCCTGCTCCTCTTCGGCACGTCCAAGGCGTTCCTCGACGACACGCCCACCGGGCAGACCGCCCTGCCCGGCGCGAAGCTGTTCTCCGGCTCCATCGTCGCCGTGCGGGCCGACACGGGCGAGTACGTGTGGCACTACCAGACAAGCACGCCCGAGCGCCAGACGGAGAACTTCCACATCGTGATCGCGGACCTGCCCATCGGCGGGCGCACGCGGCACGTGGCGATGTCCGCGGCGCGCAACGGCACCTACTACGTGCTCGACGCCGCCACCGGCGAATTGCTGAGCGCCACGCCGCTCGTGCGCCAGGGGTTCCCGAAGGCGCTGGCCGGCTGGGGGCCCGAGCAGATGGACTATCCGGGCGTCGTGCTCGGCGGCGCCGAGGACTGCGCGCAGGGCTGCTTCGGCGTGCGCAACTGGTGGCCGATGAGCTACGACCCGCGCACCCGGCTCACCTACATTCCGATCATGGACCTGCGGCGCGGACCACGGCCTCCCGGCGCGCTGCCGATGGTCGGGCGCCTGGTGGCGTGGGACCCGGTCGCCCGTCGCACGCGCTGGAGCGTCGAGCACCCGGTGATCGTCAACAGCGGGGTCCTGTCCACCGCCGGCGGCGTGGTCTTCCAGGGCCAGGGGACCGGTGAGTTCGCCGCGTACGCCGCCGACACCGGTCGCCAGCTCTGGTCGTTCCGGACCGGGTCCGCGATCAACGGTACGCCGGTGACCTATCGCGCCGGCGGCGAGCAGTACGTGATCGTGCCGATCGGCTGGGGCTCCATCTTCCGCCTGTTCGCGACGGCGTCGATGACCTCGACCGAGGAGTCACGCTACGGGCCGGCGCGCCTGCTTGCGTTCCGCGTCGGGGCCCACCTGCCCTACCCGTACCCGGCCGGGGTCGAGACCCAGGTTCCCCGGCCGCCGGAGCGCCGGCCGGCGGCGGCGGTGCGGCGCGGCGAGGAACTCGCGGGCACCTACGGCTGCACCGGCTGCCACTCGCCACGCCTCGAGGGCGGCGGGCGCTGGGTGCTCGACGGTGGCGTCCCGGACCTGCGCTACGCGCCCGCCGACATCCATCGCGACTGGTACGCGATCCTGCTCGGCGGCTCGCACCGCGAGCAGGGCATGCTGTCCTTCGCCGCCCCGATCGAGAAGCCGCCCACGCCGGCGATGACGCCGGCCGAGGCCGACGACATCCAGGCGTATGTGATCGATCGCGCCTGGGCCGCCTACGAGGCGCAGCAGCGCGCGCATCGCTGATGCGCGCCGGCCGCGGCCGCCCGCATCCGCCCCCGGCGCGCGTCGGCGGCCCTGGCTAGCGGAACAGCACGACGGCCTTCTGCAGCGTCATCCAGACGCCCCAGCCGAGCGGCACCCAGATCGCGGCCCACGTCAGCAGCACCGTCCCGGAGTGGCTCGCCGCCGAGGCCAGCGCGCCGACGTCGCGCGCGAAGTGCTGGTGCGTGTCGTCGGCCACCCGCTTCTCCTCGGCGAGCTCGGTCTCCGTCATGTAGTGCTGCTCGGCCACCGACTTCACGAGCCAGTTGCAGACGAAGCCGACCACGAGCAGCCCCGCCAGGATGTACATGGTGATGGAGTAGGCCGCGGCCCGCGGCACGCCATGGTCGAGCTGGTACTCGCGGATGTAGTTGACGAGCACAGGCCCGAGCACGCCGGCGGTCGACCACGCCGTCAGCAGCCGGCCGTGGATCGCGCCGACCATCCGCGTGCCGAACATGTCCGCGAGATACGCGGGCACGGTCGCGAACCCGCCGCCGTACATGGACACGATGACGCCGAAGAAGGCGACGAAGAGCGCGAGGTTGCCGAGCGCCGAGATGGTCGGGATGGACGCGTACAGCGCGCAGCCGAGCAGGAAGAACACCGCGTAGGTGGGCTTGCGGCCCAGTCGGTCGGACAGCGACGCCCAGAAGAACCGGCCGCCGATGTTGAACAGCGACAGCAGGCCGGTAAAGCCGGCCGCGATCGTCGCGATCTGCGCCTTCTGCGCGGCGTCGAGGTCATTGAACGCCAGGTTGATGCCGATCAGGCGCCCGCCGAACACCTCCTGCAGCATCGGCGAGGCCATGCCGATGATGCCGATGCCCGCCGTCACATTGAGGCACAGCACGCTCCAGACGAGCCAGAACTGCGGCGTGCGCGAGGCGACCTCGAGGTGCACGTGGCGGTCGGTGACGAGCGAGTCCTTGCCGGCCTGCTTCGGCGGTGCCCAGTTCGCCGGCTTCCAGTCCGACGGCGGCAAGCGGTAGCCGAGCGCGCCGGCCATCATGAACACGAAGTAGACCGCGGCCAGCACCAGGAACGTCTCCTCGACCCCGACCGAGGTCGGCGTGGCGAAGTACTTCATCAGCCGGTCGGCGAGCGGCGCACCGATCATCGCCCCGCCGCCGAAGCCCATGATCGCCATCCCGGTGGCCATGCCGCGACGGTCCGGGAACCACTTGATCAGCGTCGAGACCGGGGAGATGTACCCGAGCCCCAGTCCGATCCCGCCGATGACGCCGGAGCCGAGCCACAGCAGCGCGATCTGGTGCACGTGGATGCCGACCGCGGAGATCACGAGGCCGCCGCACCAGCAGAGGGCCGACACCACGCCCGCCTTGCGCGGGCCGACGCGCTCGAGCCAGCCGCCCCAGACCGCGGCCGCCGAACCGAGGAAGACGAAGAACAGCGTGTACATCCAGCCGAGCATCGAGATCTTCCAGTCGCACGAGGTCGCGAAGATCTCACCCACCAGACCGAGGTCCTTCGGACAGGCGACGGACTTGGTGATGCCGACCGCCCTCGAGAGCGGCAGCCAGAACACCGAGAAGCCGTACGCCATCCCGATGCAGAGGTGGATGGCGAGCGCGGCGGGCGGCACGAGCCAGCGGTTGAAGCCCGCGCCGGCGATGATCCGGCTCCGATCCAGGAATCCCGGCGGCGCCGGTATCGCTGCAGTCACCTGTTGCATGTCCTGTCCCCTGTCTGTTGTTGGAATAGGTATCGAGGCACGCGACCCCGGACCGAGCGAGCCACCGCACGCCGCGGCGCTCCCGCCGACGCCGCGCATCGCACGGCGCGACTGCACGGCGCACGTGCAGGTGCCGATCCAGGAGGAAGTTCGGCACGTCGCGCCTCGGCCGGGTACTGTCGTCGGGGACCGCGATCCCCTCGAGCGCCCGACACCGCTGCGCGCGGCCTCGCGCGGATCAGGATAACCGCACGTACTGCGCACGCGCACAACCATCCGCGTGATGCGCCGCGGCAGCGCCGCCTCGCAATTACTTAAGAGGCGCCGCGGCAGCGCGGCGGATGCGGCGCTCGACTTCGGACCGAGCGTGGCCGAGTATTAAGTCTTAAGGCGATGCCGGCTCCGCCGCTTCGACGTGTGCCGGCCAGCAGCACAGCATCGCCCACGCGACCCGCCCCGGATCGGGTGGCGTCGCACGGTGAAGCAGGAGGAAGCGATGTTCGAACGGATGACTGGCGGTGGCGGCCCCTTGGTGCGGCGCAGCGGCGCGCTGCTGGCACTCGTCGTAGCCGCAGCCGCGCTCGGCGGCCCCGCGTTCGCCGCGCCCGAAGCGCCGGCGCCGGCCATGCCCGCGCGGCCCTGCGCCGAGGACGCCGGCATCGCGCTGCCGCCGGGCTTCTGCGCCACCGTCTTCGCCGACCGCCTCGGCCACGCGCGCCATCTCGCGGTCTCCCCTGCCGGCGTCGTCTACGTGAATACGTGGTCGGGCCGCTACTACCGCAGCGCGCCCCCGGCGGGCGGCTTCGTCGTCGCGCTGCGCGACCGGCGCGGGACCGGCCACGCCGACGAGGTGGCGCGCTTCGGCGGCACACCGGCGCTCGGCGCGCATGGCGGAACCGGCATCGCGGTGTTCCGCGACGCGCTCTACGTCGAGGAGAGCGACAAGATCCTCCGCTACCCGCTGCCGCGGGAGGGGATCGTGCCGACGGCGCGTGCCGAGACCGTCGTCTCGGGCCTGCCGCTCGACGGCGACCATCCGATGCATCCCTTCGCGATCGACGCGCAGGGCCACCTCTACGTCGACCTCGGCTCAGCGTCCAATGCCTGCGAGACCGTGCACCGCATGACCTCGCCCGGTGCGAGGCCCTGCGAGGAACTGCGCACGCGCGGCGGCATCTGGCGCTACGACGCGACGCTGACGGGCCAGGTGTTCTCGCCGGCGCAGCGCTACGCCACCGGCATCCGCAATGGCGAGGGGCTGGCGTTCGACGCGTCCGGGCGACTCTTCGTGACGCAGCACGGGCGCGACCAGCTCTACGAGAACTGGCACGAGCGCTACACGCCCGAGCAGGGCCACGAGCTGCCCGCGGAGGAGGTCGTCGAGCTCGTCGAGGGTGGCGACTATGGCTGGCCGACCTGCTACTTCGATGGTTCGCGACGCCAGCTCGTGCTCGCTCCGGAGTACGGCGGCGACGGGCGCGAGGTCGGCGAGTGCGCGTCCAAGCGCCCGCCCGCCGCCTTCTTCCCGGCGCACTGGGCGCCGAACGCGATGCTGATCTACCTGGGCGATCAGTTCCCCGCCGCGTACCACGGCGGTGCATTCATCGCCTTCCACGGCTCCTGGAATCGCGCGCCCGGCCCGCAGGGCGGTTACAGCGTGGTGTTCCAGCCGCTCGCCGACGGGCGCGCAAGCGGTGACTTCGTCGTAT
>JAFEDP010000809.1 GCA_018241545.1 Pseudomonadota bacterium | reverse complement strand
CGCAGCAGCCGGTCGGCGGTGATGCCCATCGCCTCGGCCGCCAGCTCCTTCTTGTCGGCACTCTTCCACAGGATCGAGGCGCAGCCCTCGGGCGAGATCACCGAGTACACCGAGTACTGCAGCATCAGCAGCCGGTCGCACACCCCGATCGCGAGCGCGCCGCCCGAGCCGCCCTCGCCGATCACGCAGCTGACGATCGGCACGCGCAGCTGGGCCATCTCGAACAGGTTGCGCGCGATCGCCTCGCTCTGGTTGCGCTCCTCCGAGCCCACGCCCGGGTAGGCGCCCGGGGTGTCGATCAGCGTGACGATCGGCAGCTGGAAGCGCTCGGCGAGGTGCATCAGGCGCAGCGCCTTGCGGTAGCCCTCGGGCTTGGGCATGCCGTAGTTGCGGCGCACGCGCTCCTTGGTGTCGCGGCCCTTCTGGTGGCCGATCACGACGACCGGCCGGCCGTCGAGCCGCGCCGGCCCGCCGACGATCGCGAGGTCGTCGGCGTACATGCGGTCGCCGTGCAGCTCCTCGAACTCGGTGAACACGAGCGGCAGGTAGTCGAGCGTGTACGGCCGCTGCGGGTGGCGCGCGAGCTGCGCGACCTGCCAGGGCGTGAGGCTGGCGAAGATGCTCTTGGTGAGCACCTTGCTCTTGGCGCGCAGCTTGTTGATTTCGTCGACGATATTGATCTCGGCGTCGTCGCCGAGGTAGCGCAGCTCGTCGATCTTCGCCTCGAGCTCCGCGATCGGCTGCTCGAAGTCCAGGAAGTTCAGGTCCATGGGGGCGGCACGCTCCCAGAGGCGCCGGCTGGCGTCAAGGGGGGCCTCAGCCGGTCATCTTGAGCGGCAGCGTCGTCACGCCGCCGACCGCGCCCCACGCGGTGAGGAACTCCTGCTGGTCGCGCGGGTGGTACACGAGGCGCGTGCCGTCGGCGCCGAAGTGGCGCGCGAGCACCTCGAGCGCCGCCCGCGTGGGCCGCACGCTCCAGTCACTGCCGAGCTCGAGCAGCGCCTGGGCCGCGGCGCCCTGGTAGTAGACCGCGACCGCGCAGCGCCCGCCGCGCACGGGCTTGAGCGCGGCCTCGAGCGCGCCGAGCACCGCGGCCTCGTCGCCCCCG
>JAFEDP010000808.1 GCA_018241545.1 Pseudomonadota bacterium | reverse complement strand
GACTTCGGTGCCGACCTGCCGCCGTCCGAGGCGGCCTTTCTCGCGCAGGCGCAGATGCCGGTCGCCGCCGCCGCCTTCGATGCCAGGCTGCCGGTCGCCGCCTGGCACGACAAGCCGAGCTACGCGGTGATCGCGACCGAGGACCGGGCGCTTGACCCGGAGCTCGCCCGCGCCCTCGCGCGGCGGGCCGGGTCGCAGGTGACCGAGCTGCGCGCGAGCCACGCGGTGCTGATTACCCGCCCCCGCGAGGTCGCGCGGGTGATCGAGGCTGCTGCCCGGGCGATTCACTAAGCCGCCGGGCGCACCCGGCCGGGCGGGCGACGGCGACCAGACCGGCCGCGAGGCGCGCTACGGCGCGCCCTTCCCCGCGGCCTCCACCGGAACCACCGCATGCGAGGACAGCGTGCCGACGTGATGCCGGCCGCGAAGTCCGTACCACGCGAGTCCGGTACCGAGGATCACGCCGATGTACACGTAGGCGCCCCAGGTGTTGTACCAGGGAAGCCCGTAGACGGCCTCGCGCGGCCACGCGAGGTTGAGCGCCATCCCGAGACCCCACAGCACGGCCGCGATGTTCACCGGCAGGCCCCAGCGTCCCATCGTGAAGTAACCGCCGGAGCCGAGGTCCGCGGGGGGCCATTGACCGCGCAGCCGCCGCACGAGCAGCGACCCGGTCACCATCAGGTACGCAAGGTAGATCATGATCACGGCGATCGAGGTCACGACCGTGAAGATCTTCGGCTGCTCGATGTTGAGTACCAGGATCAGCGTCGCGATCACGCCGATCACGACCGCCGGCAGGATCGGCGTCTGGGTCGTCGCGTTGACGCGCGCGAGCCGAGCTGCGAACGGCAACGCGTTGTCGCGCGCCATCGCGAACGCCAGGCGGATCGCGGCGGTGTGCACCGCGAGCGAGCAGACGGTCACCGCGACCACGATGCAGACCAGGAACACCTTGCTGAGTGGTCCCCACATGACCTTCTCGACGATGTACTGCAGGCTGCCGCTGCTGCTCGCGATCTGCGGGTCCGCGAGGTCGGGGGCCGACAGCACCGCGAACACGAGGATGGCGCCGCCGATCACGAACGAGGCGAGGATCGCCCGCAGGAT
>JAFEDP010000807.1 GCA_018241545.1 Pseudomonadota bacterium | reverse complement strand
ACAGCAGCACGTCGGCGAACAGCGGCCCGGCGCGGAACACGAACTCGGCGCGCGGCGCGTCGTAGACGTGCACGCCGATGATGTCGGAGGGCATCAGGTCGGCGGTTCCCTGGATGCGGCGGAAGCGGCCGCCGAGCGCCGCCGCCAGCGTGCGGCTGAGGCGCGTCTTGCCGAGCCCCGGCACGCCCTCGATCAGCACGTGGCCGCGCGCGACGACCGCGGTCGTCAGCGATCGCACGACCGCCTGCATGCCGACGAGCGCGCCGCCGACCGCCTCCTGCAAGCGGGTCTCGAGGTCCTGCAGAGCCGTGGTCATGCCAATCTCCGGGTGAGTTCCGACAGCAGACGATCGAGCGCCGCGACGTCGACGCGGCGCCCGGCGGCGAGGCGGGCGTCGAAGGCCCGCAGCCGCTCGAGCTCGCTGGGGGCGATCCGCGCATCGGCCTCGAGCCAGTCCCACGGCGGCACGCCGTCCTCGGGCAGGGCGAGGCGGCGCCTGAGGCCGTTGGCGAAGTGCTCGAGCAGGCGGCGTCCGGCGAGCGCGGGCGCGAGCGCATTGGCGAAGTAGCCCGCCGTGGTGGCGAGCCAGGCCGTGTCGTCGCGCGGCGCGGGGCCGGCGGGCGCCGGCCGCAGCGCCTGGGTGCCGACGACGAGGACGAGCCACACGGCCACGAGCCAGGCGAGCGTGCGGTGCAGGCGCGGATCGGCGAAGAAGGCCCGCGCGTCGTAGCCGTCGCCCGCGCCCTGGTGCGCGTCGTCGATCAGCACCCGGCCGCCGGGGCCGAGCGCGTCGGCGAGCAGGTTCGAGAGCCAGCGGGCGTTGCCGGCCTCGCCGAGGCGCCCGTTGCCGAGCAGGCTCGCGTAGGCGCTGATCACGATGCGGCCGCGCCCGGCCGGCTCGACCCAGACCGCGGCAGCGCCGTCGTCGCCGCGCCGCGCGAGCGTGAGCAGCGGCTCACGCTCGCGCCCGGCCGCGACCCAGCGCGACGCCGGCAGGTCGCTCGCGGCGGACAGCGTGCCGACCCCGGCGAACAGCGGGTGCGGCGCGACGGGCGCGAGCGTCACCGGGCCCGGCGCGACCAGCGACTCCAGCGCCGAGGCGAGGTCCGCG
>JAFEDP010000806.1 GCA_018241545.1 Pseudomonadota bacterium | reverse complement strand
GGCCGCGGACTGCCCGACCGGCCCCCCGGCCACGGCCTCGGCATGCGCACCATGCGCTACCGCGCCGCCGCCATCGGCGGCCGCCTCGCCGTCCAGCCCCGCCAGCCCTCCGGCACCGCCGTCACCTGCCTCGCCCCGCAGCCCGGCCTCCAGGCCGCGGCGGACGTGGCCTGAGCGGCGCACCGGCCATGGCACCGAGCACGGCCCGATGCGCCTGACCCGCCCCTCGGCCGCGACGCTCGCGCGCGGCGCGCTCGCCGCGGCCGCCGTGCTCGGCACCAGCGCGCTCGGCTTCGCGCTGCCGAGCTTCGGCGGGCGCGTCACGCTGCCGCACCTCGCCACCGGCATCGCGGTCGCGGCGCTGGTGCGCGGCGGCCGCTCGCTGTGGCCGGCCGTGGGCCTCGCCTGCATCGGCGCCGACCTGCTGCAGTCGGCGACCTGGGTCGAGAGCACGTTCGTCGGGATCGGGTTCGCGGCGGGCGCCTGGCTGATCGCCTGGCTGCTCGAGCGCCACGACTTCGACCACACGTTCGCGCGCGCGCGCGACGTGCCGCTGTTCCTCGCCGCCACGCTCATCGGCACCACGCTGCCGGCGACGATCGGCGACCTCGGCTTCGCGCTCGACCCGCGCGGCTACCCGCCGGTCGGCGCCCTCGGGCTGGTGCGCTGGTGGAGCAACTCGTTCGTGGCGACGCTCGCGGTCGCGCCGCTCGTGATCGCGGCGCGCCGCGGCGCGCTCGCGAGCGCCCGGGCGCGACCGCTCGAGAGCACGCTGTACGCCGTCGCGATGCTCGCGCTCGCGGCCGGCGCGCTGCTGCTGCCGCCGCCCGGGCTCTCCGGGCAGATGCTGCGGCCGCCGCTGTTCGTCGTGCTCCTGGTGCTCGCCACCGTGGGCGTGCTGCGCTTCGGCTTCGTGGCCGCGGCGAGCGCGAGCCTCCTCGCCACGATCGCGGTCGCCGGCAGCTTCGAGTTCGACCGCGGCCTGCTGCACGGCATGCCGCTGCTGCCGGGCCTGATCACGCTGTGGTCCGTGGTCGGCGCGGTCAGCGGGCTGGTGCTGATCGTGACGGCGCTGCTGGCGGAGCGGGACGCGGCGGCGGCGGAGCGGCTGC
>JAFEDP010000805.1 GCA_018241545.1 Pseudomonadota bacterium | reverse complement strand
ACCTCGCCGGCCGCCACCGCCGCGCCGCGCACGGTGCTCGTCGCCGACGACCACGCCGGCAACCGCCAGCTGCTGCGCGAGATGCTCGAGGAGGAGGGTTTCGGCCGGGTCGAGGCCGTCGCCAACGGCCTCGAGGCGGTCGCCGCCTGGGAGCAGGGGATCTACGACGTCCTGCTGCTCGACTGGCAGATGCCCGGCCTCGACGGCCTCGGCGCCCTCGGCCGCATCCGCGCACTCGAGCGCGAGCTCGGCCGCTCGCGCACCGCGGTCGTGATCGTCACCGGCCGGCTGTCGGACGCCGAGCGCGCCGCCTGCTTCGCCGCCGGCGCCGACGAGTGCGTCGCGAAGCCGTACACGCCGGACGAGCTGCTCGGCGCAGCGCTGCGAGCGCTGGCGGCCGTCGGCCGCTGAGCGATCGCGGGCCGGCCGCGCCACGCGCGCCTTGGGGAGAACGACGATGCCGACACTGCCTCGACCGCTGCTGCCGCTGCTCCTGCTCGCCGCCGGCCTCGCGCCCGCGGTCGCCGCCGGCGAGGTGGTCGCCGCCGGCGCCGGCGGCTTCGAGGTGCGCGCCGAGGCGCTCTATCCGGGCGACCCGGCGAGCGCCTGGCGCCGGCTGCTGCGGCCACGCGACTGGTGGGATCCGGCACACACCTACTCGAAGGACGCCCGCAACCTGTCGCTCGAGGCGACGCCCGGTGGCTGCTGGTGCGAGCGGCTCGCCGGCGGCGGCTTCGTGCGCCACCTCGAGGTCGTGTATCTCGCGCCGCGCGCGACGCTGCGGCTGAGCGGCGGCCTCGGACCGCTGCAGGGCATGGGCGCGAGCGGCTCGCTGACGTTCACGCTCCAGGCCGAGGGTACCGCGACGCGCATCAGGCTCGACTACGTGGTCGCGGGCTTCGCGCCGGCCGGCTTCGCCGATCTCGCGCGCGCCGTCGACGGGGTGCTCGGCGCGCAGCTGGCGCGCTACGCCGCGCCCTGAGCCTCAGCCGAGGATCTTCTCGCGCGCATACAGCCGCGCCGCGACCGCGGTCAGCGCGACACCGATCGCGAGCGTCGAGCCCGCCGACAGCAGCACGTGCAGCGCGCTCGGCACCTCGCCGCGCAGCAGCG
>JAFEDP010000804.1 GCA_018241545.1 Pseudomonadota bacterium | reverse complement strand
CCACGTGGGTGTAGTTGACTGACACGTAGTCGCGCTGCACCGACTCGACGCCGAGCCAGGCGCCGGCCTGCAGGTAGAACTCGCGCACCTCGATGTTGGGCGGCAGCCGCCCGGCGCGCGCCGCCTTGAGGTACTCGAGGTCGGGGTAGTCGCCGAACAGGCGCGCCGTGAACGGCGCCAGGAAGCGCCGCTCCAGGTCGCTGCGCCCCGCCGGCCGGTTCAGCGACAGCGCGGTCAGGATCGTGAGGCGGATCGCGGGGTCGCGCGCCGCGCGCCGGTAGAACTCGTTGAGCAGCGGATTGGGCTTGCCGATCGCGAGCGGCGCGGCCAGCACGATCCGCCCGCCGAGGCGCGCAAGCGCGGCCTCGACGCACTCGCCGACGTCGTCGAAGCGCCGCAGTCCGCTCACCGGCCGACCAGCCGGTCGTAGAGCGCCCGGAAGCCCGCGGCCGCGCGCGGCAGGTTGGCGGCCCAGTCGTGGTGGGCGCTGTGGTCGGCGCCGTCGGTCACGTACTTGGCGGCGGCGAACTCCACGCCCTCGAGCCGGCACACCTTGGCGAGCGCGTAGGCCTCCATGTCGACCACGTCGCTGGCGCCGACGTCGTGCCCGGCGACGAAGTGGTCGGCGCTGCCGCAGGTGCCCTCGGGCAGCTCCGCAAAGCGGTGCCGGGCGGTGAGCTCGGCCGGCACGTCGTCGAACGGGGTCGTGCCGAGCGGCACGCCGAGCGGGCGCACGTCCATGTCGCGCTGCAGGAAGCGGGTACAGCCCACGAGCGCGTGGGTCGCGAAGCGCGGGCTGCCGGCGGTGCCGAAGTTGACGACCAGGCGCGGCCGCGAGCGCGCGAGCGCGCGCGTCAGCGCCCAGGCCGCGTTAATCTTGCCGACGCCGGTGTACAGCACCGGCGAGCCGACGTCGGCGAAGCGCCCGCCGGACTCGGCCTCGAGCGCGAACACCACGAGCACGTCGGCGGGGGGGAAGGGTTGCGCGGTCACGGCGGGTCTCCGGGAGGCGAGTCTAGCAGCGGCCCCGCGCGGGCCGGGTCCGCGCTCGCCGCACTCGGCGTCGCACTGGCCGTCGCACTGGCCGTCGCGCTCGGCGCCTGTGCGCCCGCT
>JAFEDP010000803.1 GCA_018241545.1 Pseudomonadota bacterium | reverse complement strand
CGGGGCGTGCGGCGGGCGCGCGGCTGCGCAGGCGGTGGGTGCGGCTGCGCGCCGACCGCCGGCGATCCCAGGGGGAGCGGGGCGGAGCGCGTCGCAGCCGCCGGTCAGCCGCGGCCCTCGAGCTCGGCGCTCGCCGGGATCCACCACTCCGTGCCGCGGGGGGTCGTGACGTACTCGGGCCAGCGGTAGTCGATCGGCGGTGCGAAGTCCTTCGGCAGCAGCGGCGCGACGAAGCGCTCCCCGCCCGTGCGCTCCTCGAACTCCGTGCGCGCCGCCGCGAGGTGGCGCGGCTCGGTCAGCAGGTCGAGCAGCGTCCCGGCGATCGTCTTGCCGGCGACCTCGATGGTCGGGTCGATGCACGGCGCGAGCCCGCCGAGCGCGTTCGATACCCACGCCGGGTAGCCGCCGTAGCCGGCCGGCACCGCGAGCATCGGCCGGGCGATGTAGAGGCGCACGGTCGGCGCGTACCAGGTCATCTCGACGTAGTCGTCCGAGGTCCAGTTGGTCTGCCACGCGGGCATGTGCTCGCGCAGCTTCGCCTCCGCGGCGCGCGGCTCGATGAGCGCTTCGCAGGCGGGCAGGAACGGCCGCTCCATCGGCGCGAGCCCGAGGTTCGCCTGGATCTCGCGCGCGAGCGCGACCGCCTCCTGGCCGTAGCGCGGTGCGCCGACCCGCTCGAGGTTGCGGTAGGTGAGCTCGGCCAGCGTCTTGTTGGCAACGCCCGGCCGCGTGCGCGACACCCAGCGCTTGACGAGGCGGCAGTGACCGACGGCCGCGGCGTGCTCGGCGTTGCGGTCGAGCACGTCCAGGATCGCATCCGCCATGCGCAGTTCCGGCGCGCGCCAGGCGTAGTTGATCTGCGCCAGCTGCGCCGGCAGGTTGTCGGCGGTGGCCTGGCCGGCGCTCAGGATGGCTTCGTTGAGCGACCAGCCGCCGGTGTGCGCCAGCATCGACTCCATCGTCGCCTTGGTCAGCGTGAACATCGTCATCAGCGAGACGTTGGCGCCGGGGGCGCGCGCCGCCGAGTGCGCCGCGGCGATCGGGCTGTCGCTGGCCGCCTGCGGCCAGGTCTCGGGCGCGTCGCAGACGAAGGAGTAGACCCGGCTGCCGTAGCCGCC
>JAFEDP010000802.1 GCA_018241545.1 Pseudomonadota bacterium | reverse complement strand
CGGCTACCGGGCCGTGGCGCGCGAGCGCGCCGCGCGATGAGCCACCTGGCGCTGCGCCGGCCGCACGCCCTCAAGCACGCCGAGGCCCGCCGGCGCGTGACCCACGCCGCCGAGAAGCTCTCCGAGCGCTTCGGCGCCGACTGCCGGTGGGAGGGCGACCTGCTGCGCATCTCGCACCCGAACGTCCACGGCACGGTGCACGTGCTGCACGACGAGATCGTCGTCGACGCGCGGCTCGGCTTCGCGCTGGCGCTGTTCCGGGGCCGCGTCGAGGCCGAGATCACCCGCATCATCGACCGCGAGCTGGCGCGGCCGTCGCGATGATCGAGCTCAGGCGCGCGGTCCCGGCCGACGCGGCGGCGGTCGCGGCCTTCGGCGAGGCCGCGTTCCGGGCCGCCTTCGGCGCCGCCAACGAGCCCGCCGACGTCGAGGCCCACGCGGCGCGGGTGTACGCGGTCGAGGCCGTGCGCGCCGAGCTCGGGGCCTCCGACCTCGTCTGCCTGCTCGCCGTCGTCGACGGCGGGATCGCCGGCTCCGCGCTGCTCGCGCCGGGCTCGGCGCCCGCCGGCGTCGAGCTCGACGCGCCGGCCGAGATCCGGCGCTTCTACGTGGGTGCGCCGCACCATGGGCGCGGCGTCGCGCAGGCGCTGATGGCGGGCGCCGCCGACGCGGCGCGGGCCGCCGGGGCGCGCACGCTGTGGCTGACGACCTGGGAACGCGCCGCGCAGGCGCGGCGCTTCTACGCGAAGTCGGGGTTTCGCGACGTCGGATCGGTCGAGTTCATCCTCGGGCACTCCGTCCAGACGGACCGCCTGCTGGTGCGCCCGCTGGCCTGAGCCCGCGCGGGCGGGCCGCGGCGCTAGAATGCCGGCCTCTCATCCGGAGGGTCCGATGCGCCGCTACTCCCGACTTGCCCTGTCCCTGGCCGTGCCGGCCTGCCTCGCGCTCGCCGGCGCGCCCGTCCCGTCCGCGCTGGCCGCCCCGGCCGCCGCGGCCGCGGACGCCGCCGCCGCCGATCCCGCGCTCGCGGCGCTGCTCGCGAACGCGGCCCGCGAGCCGCGCTTCGTCGCACGCGACAGCGTGCGCCACCCGGTCGAGGAACTGTCGTTCTTCGGCCTCAA
>JAFEDP010000801.1 GCA_018241545.1 Pseudomonadota bacterium | reverse complement strand
GGCAGCCGCCTTCGCCGCGCTGATCGAGCGCCGCGCCGCCGGCGAGCCGGTCGCCTACCTGCTCGGGCGCCGCGACTTCTGGACGCTGACCCTCGAGGTGGGGCCCGCGGTACTGGTGCCGCGCCCGGAGACCGAGCTGCTGGTGGAGCTCGCGCTCGCCCTCCTCGCGGACCGCCGCGCACCGGCCGTGCTCGACCTCGGTGCCGGCAGCGGCGCGATCGGGCTCGCGATCGCGAGCGAGCGCGGCGACGCACACGTGGACCTCGTCGAGTCGAGCGCCGCGGCGCTGGCCCTCGCCGAGCGCAACCGGGCGCGACTGGGTCTTGCCAACGCCCGCCTGCGGGCCGGTGACTGGTACGAGCCGGTCGCGGGCCGGCGCTACGACCTCATCGTGTCCAATCCGCCCTACCTCGCCGCCACCGACCCGCACCTCGCGGGGCCGGAGTTGCGCTACGAGCCGCGCGCGGCGCTCATCGCCGGCGCGACCGGCCTCGAGGCCCTCGAAGCCATCGCCGCGGGCGCCGCCGCGCACCTCGTCGCGGGCGGCGCGGTGCTGCTCGAGCACGGCGCCGAGCAGGGTGCGCCCGTGCGGTCCCTGCTGGCGAGCCACGGCTTCACGGAGGTCGCCACCCGGCGCGACCTCGCCGGCCACGAGCGGGCGACGGGCGGGCGGCGAGGCGACTAGAATCGCGGCCACGGCGGCCAGCTTCCCCGCCGGGAGAACCCTCGTGCTCAAGTTCCAGACCTCGCTCGGCGCCTTCACCGTCGAGCTCGCCGCCGACGATGCCCCGGTGACCTGCCAGAACTTCCTCGATTACGTCGCCGCCGGACACTTCAACGGCACGGTGTTCCACCGGGTGATCCCGGGCTTCGTCATCCAGGGCGGCGGCCTGACGGCGGACATGAAGCAGAAGCCGACGCGCGCGCCGATCAAGAACGAGGCCGCCAACGGCCTCAAGAACCGGCGCGGCACGCTGTCGATGGCGCGCACCAACGACCCGCACAGCGCCACGTCGCAGTTCTTCGTGAACCTGACCGACAACGTCTCGCTGGACGCGGGTCGCGGCAGCGCCGGCTACGCGGTCTTCGGCCACGTCGCCTCGGGGATGGACGTCATCGACAAG
>JAFEDP010000800.1 GCA_018241545.1 Pseudomonadota bacterium | reverse complement strand
GATTCCACGAAGCTCGTTCACTCCCGCGCTCCTGGTGGCGTGCTGCGAGTGTGCACCATTCTCGCACCGGCGCTCCGTGCACGATCGGCAGGAACCCGACTGGACCGTAACAGGGGCCGACGCGCCCTCGCTGGACCCCGCCCGGGGAGCCGGGCAGGAACGTGCCGGCCGGGCGTCTCCACGCAGCGCCCCGCACCCAGCGACCGCCGCGTCGGCGCTCCCGGCCGGCACGCGGCGCCGCCGTTGCGCCCGGCCCACGGGTGCTAGCTAGTGCCGGACCGCATCACCTCCCATGCTGAGGAAGTAGTTCGCGGTATCGAGGAACCGGGCGCTCTGGACGCGCGCAAGGCCCAGTCGCGCCTGCTGGAACAAGCGCTGTGCCTCGAGGAGATCGATGAAGCTCGCCTGCCCCGCTTCGTAGGCCTGGCGCGAGAGTTCGAGCGAGGCGGTCGAGGCCTCCAGCGCGGCCTGCTGGGCTTCGATCGCCTCGGCATCGTGCTGCAGCGCGCTTAACGCGTCCGCCACCTGGCCGAAGCCCACGAGGACCGCCCGGCGATACAGCTGCAGTTGCGCCTGGAACGTGGCGATCGCGGCGCGGCGCTGCGCGCGCAGCGTCCCGCCGTGGAGCAGCGGGGCCGTCAGTCCCGCGGCCACGGACCAGATCCGGCTCGCCGGATCGAAGAGCTCCGCGGTCCCGGCGGCCGACGCCGACCACGACCCGGTCAAGGTCAGGCTCGGGTACAGCTGTGCGGTCGCGACTCCGACGGCCGCGCTTGCGGCATGCAGCTGGCTCTCGGCGGCGACGATGTCGGGACGATGACGAACCCATTCCGATGGCAGGGTCAGCGGCAGCTCCGCAGGCAGTTCCAGGTTGTCGAACCGGAAATCGGGGCACGACCAGTCTGCCGGCGTGTGCCCCACGAGGACCGCCAGCGCATGCCGCGCGGCATCCAGTTGCTGGCGCAACGGCGGCAGCAGCGCCCGGTCGTTGGCCAGCTGCCCTTCGGCCGCGAGCACCTCGGTGCCCGCGGCCCTGCCCGCCGAGGCGGACACCTGCACCAGGCGAAGGTTCTGCTCGTCCACGCGGATGATCTCGCTCACTGCCGCGATTTCGGCCTGCGCGCCGGCG
>JAFEDP010000007.1 GCA_018241545.1 Pseudomonadota bacterium | reverse complement strand
GACCCTGACCAGCTCTACGATCTCGCCGCGGATCCGCTCGAGCGCAGCAACCTCGCGGCCCGGCCAGAGCACGCCGCCGTGGTCGCCGAGTTCCAGGCGGAGGTCCGCCGCCGCTGGTCGCTGCCGACCGTGCACGAGGCGGTGCTCGCCAGCCAGCGGCGACGTCACTTCGTCTATGCCGCACTCCGGCGCGGACGCTACCAGCCCTGGGACCATCAACCGATTCGCGACGCGACGCGCCTGTACATCCGCAATGACCAGGAACTCAACGATCTGGAAGCGATGGCGCGGTTTCCGCGGATCGGCTGAGCGCCGATTGCGCCGGGCCGCGCTGCTCACGCTGGTCGCGCTGGCGCCACTGGTCGTAGCCGGCCGCGTGGCCGCAGCCGAGCCAGAGGCCTGCCGCACGGTCAGGATGGCGGACGTCGGCTGGAGCGACGTCACCGCGACCACGGCGGTGCTGTCGCGCGTGCTGGTCGACCTCGGCTACCGCCCGCAGGTCACGCTGCTCTCGGTCCCGGTGACCTTCGCGGCAATGAAGGCCGGCGGCATCGACGTCTTCCTCGGCAACTGGATGCCGGCGCAGATCCGGGACCGGCAGCCGTACCTCGACGACGGCTCGATCGAGATCGTGCGCGCCAACCTGACGGGCGCGAAGTACACGCTCGCCGTGCCGGCCTACGCGTACGAGGCCGGACTGCGCGACTTCGCGGACATCCGCCGCTTCGCCGGGCCGCTGCAGCACGCGATCTACGGTATCGAGCCGGGCAACGACGGCAATCATCACATCCTGTCGATGATCCAGCGCAACGAGTTCGGGCTCGGGGACTTCCATCTCGTCGAGTCCAGTGAGCAGGGGATGCTGGCCGAGGTCGCGCGTGCCTACGCCGCCCGGCGCCCCATCGTGTTCCTCGCCTGGGACCCGCACCCGATGAACATGCGCTTCGACCTGCGGTATCTGACCGGCGGCGACGCGACGTTCGGGCCGAACTTTGGCGGCGCCGAGGTGTTCACGCTGGTGCGAGCCGGGCTGCGCCACGAATGCCCGAATCTCGGCCGGCTGCTGCGCAACGTCGCGTTCGAGCCGCGCGGCGAGAGCGAGATCATGCTGGCCATGACCGACGGGCGCCAGCCGCCCGAGGACGCGGCGGCGGCCTGGATTGGCGCCCATCGCGACACCGTCGCGCAGTGGCTGGCGGACGTGCGCCGCTTCGACGGAACCGCGCCAGCCGCCGCCGGCACCGCCACCGCCGCACCCGCCCGGCGCGGGGCCGCCTTCGAGCGCTGGCTGACCGCCAGCAAGATCCCGCTCGGCGACGCGGTCAGCCGCATGATCGACTGGACCAAGGGACACGGGGCGCCGCTGTTCCAGTGGCTGACGTCGGCATCGAACGCGGTCGTGGGCGGCGTCACGCGCGGGCTGGCCGCGCTGCCATCCCCGCTGCTGATCCTCGCTGCGACGGTGCTTGCGTGGCTGCTGCAGCGCTCGCTGCCGCTCGCCGGATTCGTGGCGGCGGCGCTGCTGTTCATCCTGAACCAGGGCTACTGGCAGCAGACGCTGGAGACACTCGCCCTCGTGCTGGTCGCGACGCTGGCGGCCACGGCGATCGGCGTTCCGCTGGGCGTCGCGGCAGCGCGTCGGCGCCGGCTGTACGCCGGCCTGCGTCCGGCGCTGGACCTGATGCAGACCCTGCCGACGTTCGTCTATCTGATACCGACGCTCGTGCTGTTCGGCCTCGGCGTCGTACCGGCGCTGGTCTCGACCGTCGTGTTCGCGCTGCCCGCGCCGATCCGGCTGACCTACCTCGGGATCACGGGTGTGCCGCGCTCGCTGACCGAGGCGGGCGAGGCCTTCGGCGCGACGCGCTGGCAGCTGCTCGTCAAGGTCGAGCTGCCGAGCGCCGCGCCGCTCATCCTGGCAGGCATCACGCAGGGCATCATGCTGAGCCTGTCGATGGTAGTAATCGCCGCGCTGGTCGGCGCCGGCGGGCTCGGCGTGCCGGTCGTGCGGGCGCTCAACACGGTCCAGGTCGGGATGGGATTCGAGGCCGGGCTCGCGATCGTGCTGCTCGCGATCATCCTCGACCGCATGACCCGGATCGACGGCAGGCGCGACCGGCGCTAGTCGCCGGCGGGCCCCGGCAGCAGTCCGGCCCGCGATTCCTGGAGGGTGAAGCCCGGATGAACGTGTTCGCGAGGATCTACTACGCCCTGCGCAAGGCCTGGAAGGCCGTGCGGCTCTACCTCGTGATCGCGGGCCCGGGCATTGTCGTGATGGTGGCCGACAACGATGCCGGCGGCATCACGACCTACGCGGCGACCGGGGCGAAGTACCGCTACTCGCTGATCTGGTTTCTGCTGCTGCTGATCCCGGTGGCCTACTACGTCCAGGAGATGACCGTCCGGCTAGGCGCGGTCACGAAGCGCGGCCACGCAGAGGCCATCTTCGACAGCTTCGGCGCGTTCTGGGGCTGGTTCTCGCTGCTCGACCTCATGATCGTCGACTGGCTGACGCTCGTCACCGAGTTCATCGGGATGACCGCGGCACTGGGGCTCTTCGGGATCCCGCCGTGGGTGACGGTGGCGTGCGTCATCGCGCTGATGGCGGTCATCGTGCTCAACGGTCGCTACTGGACGTGGGAGAAGATCGCGCTGCTGTTCTGCGCGCTGAACCTGATCTACATCCCAGGCGCCTTCATCGTCCACCCGTCGGTGCACGACATCCTGCGGACGGGGCTGGTGCCCAATTTCGGCCGCGGCTTCGACGGCCAGCTGTTTTTCTACCTGATGGCCAACATCGGTACGACGATTGCGCCCTGGATGCTGTTCTTCCAGCAGAGTGCCGTGGTCGACAAGGGCATGCTCGAGAAGGACATCCCGTGGGGCCGCTTCGACACCTTGCTCGGGTCGGTGCTGACGGTGCTGGTCGCGATCTTCATCGTGGTCGTGACCGGTACGGTCCTGCCGGGCGTCGAGATCGACAGCGCGGCCCAGGCGGCGGACCAGCTGATGAAGACGGATCGCTACGTCGGCACCTTCCTCGCCATCGGCCTGTTCGACGCCGGCCTGCTCGGGGCGATCTGCATCTCGCTGGCGAGCTCGTGGGCGTTTGGCGAGATCTTCGGCTGGGCACACTCGCTCAACACGAAGATCCGCGAGGCGCCCTGGTTCTACACGAGCTACTTCCTGACGCTGGTGACGGCAGGTGCCGTGGTGCTCATCCCGCACGCGCCGCTGGTCCTGATCACGCTGTTCGTTCAGGTCGTGGCGGTGACCCTGCTGCCCGCGGCACTCGTGTTCCTGATCCTGCTGCTGAACGACAAGGCGACGATGGGCGAGTACTGCAACAGCCGCTGGCAGAACCTGGTGGGAGGTGCGATCGTGCTCACCATCGTCGGACTCTCGACGCTGTACGGCGTCAGCGTGCTGTTCCCGGGACTGTTCGGGCAGGTGACCTGATGAACGCCCTGCGCCGCCTGCGGGCGACCGTGGCCGACATCAACCGCCGGTACCGGAGCCCGCGCATCGAGATGTCGCGGCCCGTGCGCTGGTCGCTAATGGCGCTGCGCGCCTATCTGCTGTTTCTGGTGGCGCTGATGGTCTACCGCTTCATCACGCTTGTGAACTGAGGATCCCGTGGTCAGCGTACTGGAGGCCGATTTCTTCCTCAGCGAGATCCTCGGCCGCGGTGTATTCCTGCGCCAGCAGCGCATCGGCCGGCTGGGCGACCTCGGCATCATCGAGACCGGCCGGCTTCCGGCGGTGAGCCACCTGATCGTCAAGCGCCCCTACGGCTACCCGGCGCTCACCGTGCCCTGGGACAAGGTGTTGATGATCTCGAACACCGAGGTTGTGCTGGATCTCGGTTCGGAGGTCTCCGCCGCGTACGAGCGCCCGCCGCCGGACGGCGTCGTGCTGCTGCACGACCACATTCTCGACAAGAAGATCCTCGACATGGACGACCACGAGGTCGAGGTAGCCTACGACGTCCGGCTGGTGTTCCAGAGCGGGACCCTGTACGCCTCGGAAGTGGACTTCAGCCACTACCGTGCGCTGCGGCGCCTCGGACTGCGATGGCTGGCCCGCATGCTGACGCGCCGCAGCGACGAGGCGCGAGTCTCGTGGCTGTACGTTCAGCCGCTGCACGGCACCGTCGACAGCTTCACCGGCAACGTCAAGCTGAAGGTGTCGAAGCAGGCACTTGCCGACATCCACCCGGTCGATCTCGCGGACATCCTCGAGGAGCTCGACCGCCCGCAGCGAGTCGCGCTGTTCAATGAGCTTGAGCCAGAGCAGGCGACCGAGACCCTCGAGGAGGTCGAGCCGCGAGTCCAGCGCGAGCTGATCGGCGCGCTGCCCAGGGACCGCGCCGCCCGCCTGGTCAACGAGATGACGCCCGCGCAGGCCGCCGACCTGCTCGCGATCCTGCCCAAGACCGAGGCCGACCAGTTGCTCACGCTGATCGACCGGGACACGTCCACGTTCGTCGAGCAGATCATCAGCGAGCACGATGAGCAGATCGGCCACTACGCGACGCGCAACCTGATCGAATTGCCGGTGACCGCGCGCGCGGGCGACGTGCTCCGGGATTACCGCGAGCTCGCCAAGTCCAAGGACGTCACCATGTACGTCTACGTCACGGGAGCCGGCGAAGTACTGCGCGGCGTGGTCGACCTGCGCGAACTGCTGGCAGCGGAGCCGGGCCAGCAGCTCGGCGAGCTGATGACCGAGCATGTCATCTCGCTGCGCCCGGAGGCGTCGGTAGGCGACGCCGCCGAGCTGTTCGAGCGCTACGACTTCCGCGCGCTGCCGATCGTCGACGCCGGGGAACGCCTCATTGGCGCGATCTCATCGCGCGACATGCGCAGCATCAAGTCGCGCCGGCGCTGAGCGGCGGGGCCCCGCCCGCCGCGCGGCGCCGGCACGTCATGACGAGGCTGCCGCGGGCACGAAGGCAACGGAGACCGCGGCTGCCGGCCAGCGCTGGCGCGTGCCGGTCGAACGCGAGTCGCGCGACGGTGACAACCGTATCGCGGCGCCCGAGGCGCGCGACACTTCGCGCTCGCTGACCGGCACCACCGTGACACCCTTGAAGTCCGAGCGCACGTACTGGGCCACGAGCCGCGCGGACAGCGCATCGCCATAAAAGCCGAGCCGGACGCCGAACATGCGCCGCCCGCCAGCCTCGGTCTCGACGGCGTACAGCAGGTAGCCGCTGAAGATCGCGAGGCTGGGGATCTTCGCCAGGTCAATGACGCTCTTGGACATCTCGAGCTGCACGGCATAGCGCTGCGCCGGCTTCTCCTCCGGCGCGGGCGCCTCCGGCGCAGGAGCCGCCGGTGTGGGTGCCACCGGGGCGGCTGCCACCGGGGCCGAGATGGCCGTGCGCAACGTCGTCACACCAGGAAGCGACTCGGCGGCGACGCCTGCCGGCCGCAGCCTGGGCGGTTCGCTGGCCACCGCAGGCGGTGCCGGACGCGACGGTGCCGGGACGGACGCGGGGCTCGATTCCGGAGCCGCCGCCTCGATGGGCTTGATGATGCTGAAGCGCGCGACCGCAGTGTCGTCCAGCGAGCCCAGGTTGGATTGCGGCGCTGGTGAGACGAACGCGGCCGGGTACGCGGCCCGCACCACCGGCAGCAGTCGTTCTGCCTCGGCGACCGTCGAAAAGTAGCCGATGTGGAGCCGATAGCGCTCCCGGCCGTCCTCCACGCGTCGCGACCGGAACACCGCCAGACCGGCGAGCTCCGGCGCCTTTGGCGCCTGTAGCGGCAGCGGCGCCGTCGAGGAGACGAGCGTGATGACGTGCAGCGCCTGGCCGTCAGGGCCCGCACCGTGCCAGCCGATCGTGGCCGGTTCCCGTAGGTTCTTCATTTTCAACTCCCATGCCCGATGTCGTCCGTCGAACTCTGGGCGTCGGGGAGTTGCCTGATGCGCACCGGGAACCTGAAGAGGGCCGGCGCATACCTTCGGCCGCCACGCGAGAACCGCGCGCGCAACCGAGGCTGTATCGTGGCAACCCCGCTATCGTTGAACATCTGTTCCGACGACCGGAGGCTTTGCGTCCCCGCCTTTCGACGGGTTTGCCGTTAGCACGCGACAGAATATGCGCCGCCTCCATGCGGGACGCAATCCCGCTGCGGAAGGCCACCGTAAGTCGGGGCCAGGCGCCTCGACGCAGCGCGTCGCGCCCGCGATTATGTCAAGGCGCCCCGGCTCGCCGCGCGATCGCCATGAGGCCGGGCAGCAGCACCGGGTCCGCAGATGCGGCCCGGACGTAGCCCAGTTCCTGAGCCGCCCCCTTCGCGCGCAGCGTTCTCAGGAGCGCTGCACGCGAGCCGGAATCCAGCGCGCGCAGGTCGAGGAGCGCGACCAGGGGTGCGAGCGCGACGAACGCCTCGCGCTCCCCCCGGTCCCAGCTCGCCAGATCGCGCAGGCCGAGCGCGTGCGCCACGCGCCGCGCGACCTCAGCGGCCTCCGTCCCGCGGTCCCGGCGCTCAGCCGCCGCCAGTTGGCGACTGGCGAGCAGGCTCAGGTCGGTCAGCCAGCGCTCCTGGAAGCGGTCGGCCTGGCGCGCGCCTGGCAGAACGAGTTCGACATCAGACCGGGCTAGCCTCGCGAGCGTCTCGCGCGCGGTGCGGTACCGGGGGCGCGAAACGCGCCGCGACTGCTCGCGCGCCGCGAGCGTGGCCAGGGCCGCGTCGACGGGCCTGAACCCGAGGCGGTAGTAGAACCAGAACGCGCCACTCTCGATCGCCTCGCGATTCCCCGCTCCGATCTGGTAGGGGTTCAGGACGAAGCGCCGCACGCCGAACAGCGTGCGGAAGGCGCGCAGCACCTGTGCGTAGAGGTAAGCGGCTTCGCTGCCACGGAACGGCTCGAAGACGTTGATGCCCGTGTTCGCCTGGCGGTAGAGGGGGGTGACGCCCGCGTAGCCGACCGGGACGTCGTTCGACAGAAGCAGGTAGCCGTAATTCGACTCGAGACTCAGGCGCCGCGACCGGACCACGCCGATCAGCGCCATCGACGTGCCGGCGCCGAGCTCTGCCAGATAGACCTCCTCCGGGTTTGCATGGGTGACGGCGTAGACCTCGCGGCAGCGTGCCGCGAGCGCAGCACGCGTGACGTCGATCACTTCCTCGGCCTCGCTCAGGCCGAGTCGTCGGATCCCCGGCAGCGGCGTGGCCATGAGCCGCCGCGGGTCCGACGGCAGGCGACGAAGTCCGCCGGCCCGGAAGGCTCGCCGGCCGCACGCCCAGCTCGCGACGGTGGTGCTGCCCGTGTCACTGCGCAGACGCCATGCCACGGGCACGGCGGCCTGATCGTAGAGCGGCTGCCACGCGAGCCGGATCGCGCTTGAGCGAACCAGCTGGCGCAGCAGCCATTCCAGGTCGGCGCCGCGCCCCTGCCCGGCAGCGACCGCGAGCCAGCGTCGCGTGGACAGGTCCTGGCTCTCGAGGCCGTCCTGCTCGGCACGCTGGGCGACGAGGCCGATCAGCGAGTCAATGGCGCCGGAGTCCGCGACCGCGCTCCAGTCGATCGACACGGCGTCCGGATACCGCGCCACCAGCCATGCGGCGATCGGCGCCTCGAAGCAGTGGCGCGTCGTGGTCCCCGCGATGCCGGTGTCGGCGAGACGCGCCCGCTCACGCGACGGCAGAGCGCCGACCCGACCGGCGAAGTCGCGAAGTGCGGCGTCGGCGTCGCTGCGCACGCCGGAATCGTCGGGAAACGCCTTGAGGAACAACAGGTGGCCATGCAGCTCCGCCAGGTCGCGCGCCCGACGGATCCGCGCGTTTGCGAGGCGCGCGAGCAGCGCCCGCTTGTCGGCCGCCGCCTCCGCGCCGAACCGTCCCCGCCGTAGCGCAAGCTCCTGCAGCCACGCGCGTCGCGGCGTCACGCCGGCGCGTCCTGGTTCGGCAGGCGAGTTGCCGCTGCCGCGGGGCGTCCGGCAAGGCGATCGAGCAATTCGAGCACCGTGGCCGGGGACTGCACGTGCAGGTTGTGGCCGAAGTCCGGCAACGTGATCGCGCCCGGAACGGCGGCACGGAGCTCCTCGTCCGATACCAGCGGGTCCAGCGCGCCGCGCACAGCCAGCACCGGGCAGCGTGCGGCCGCGTGCAGCGCGGCGAACGACGGCACGACCACGGCCGCCACGGCCGGATCGGCGGCGAGGCGGAACCCGGCCTCGGCGGACTCCACGCCGCGCTCGAGCCATGCCTCGTCCGGCGCGATCGACGCGTCGAGCCCGGCGACCCGGCGGTAGCGCTCAAGCGCCTCGGCGCGCGAGGCGAAGACACGCGAGGGGCGCCGCGCGAACTCCTCGGACCGCTGGCGCTCGTCGGCGGAGAACGCAACCTTGGTGCCGATCGTGACCACGCCGCGGACATCGACGCCGAACCAGCCGCTTGCCAACGCCACGGCGACGTAGCCGCCGAAGGAGTGCCCGACGACGACGAGGTCCCGGGCGCGCGCGAGTGTGGGCGCCAGCGCCGCGGCGACACCGCCGACGCTGTAGTGCGGGAGCCGCGGCCCCGCGCCGTGGCCGGCCAGGTCGGGCGCCCAGCTGCGCGCGGCGGATTCGGCCGTCAGCGCGCCGAGCACGCCGCGCCACACGGCGCCGGTGGCCCCGAGGCCGTGCAGCAGCAGCAGCGTGGGCGGGTGGTCTGGCAACGGCGCTCCGCGGCGTCCGCTCAGGTCTCCAGCGCCTGCCACAGCTCGCGATCGCGCTCGGCCGTCCAGATGCGCGGGTCGCGGTGGCGCGTCGCTTCGTCGTATGCGCGCGAGACGTCGAAGGGCATGCAGTGATCGAAGATCACCCAGTGCCCGTACCGCGGCCGCATTTCCGACACCACGTCGCGGTAGATCGCCCGCAGGTCCTTGCCGGCCGCCACGCCCCGCCGCACGGCGGCGTACAGGTCCGCGACGAATGCCCGCGTGCCCGCCAGTCCACGCGCGACTTCCGCCTCGCCCTGCAGCGCCGCGCCACGACCGGGAACGAGCTTCTGCGGCTTCAACGCGGCGAGCGCGTCGAGCGTGGCCGGCCAGTCCTCGAAGTAACAGTCGCCTGCGTAGGGAGTGGCGTCGAATTCCACGAGGTCGCCCGAGAACAGGACCCGGTCCGCCGGCAGCCAGACGACGGTGTCGCCCTTGGTGTGGCCGCGCCCGAGCTGCAGCACCTGCACCTCGAGCTTGCCGAGCCACAGCGTCAACGACCGCTCGAACACGACGGTCGGCCAGGTGAGTCCCGGCACCGACTCCACCGCGCGAAACAGGCGGGGGAAGCGTTCGATCTCGCTCTTCATGTCAGCCGCGCCGCGTTCCACGATGAGGTCGTACGTGTCGCGGCTGGCGATGATCTCGTCGGCCCCGTAGGCCGACGCGCCGAGCACTCGTACCGCATGGTAGTGCGAGAGCACGACGTAGCGGATCGGCTTGTCCGTCACGGTCCGGATGCGTCGGATGACGTCGCGCGCCATCACCGGCGTCGCCTGCGTGTCGACCACCAGCACCGCCTCGTCGCCAATCACGATGCCGGTGTTGGGGTCGCCCTGCGCCGTGTAGGCATAGGCGTGGTCCGACAGCCGGTCGAAGCTCACGACCTTGTCGTCAAGGTCGGCCTGCGATGCGAATGACTTCTTCACCTCACTCCTCCCGCGGCGCCGCGCCGTCCGCCAGCCCGAGGCTCGCCCGCGCGGCGGCGATCGCGGCCGTTACGACGTCGGCGTCGCCGACCTGATTCGCGAGCAGCAGCACGAGCCGCGCATTCAGCGCACCACTCTGCTCGTCGCTGAGGCCGCGGTGCGCGGCGACCAGGCGCTCGTACACCTCGTCGCCCCGCCCGCGGAAGCCATCCGTACGCTGCAGCGCGTTCATGCGGCCTCCGTCCCGAGGCAGCGCCGCCACGCATGGCCGAGGGCCTGCGGATCGATGCCGCGCCAGCGGCCGAGTACGTGCTGGTCCGGCCGGATCAGGTACGTCACCCCGGACGCACCGCCGTAGCGCGCGCCGACAAGGCCCGCCCGGTCGGACAGCACGGTCATGCCCGGGCACGGCCGGGCCTCCTCGCTGATGACAACCACGCGCAGTCCGGCGATGTCGCTGGCGGCCGCGCACCGCCCGATGCCGTCGACCTCCTGCGGGCTGGCTGCGAAGGCGAGCACGGTCGGCGCGCCGCCCAGGTGATCAAGCAGCCAGCCGGCGCTGCCGTCTCCGGCGCGCACCGGGGCGTCGTCGCACGGCATGCCCGGCAGCAAGGGCCCCGCGATCGAGCCATCGTCCGCGGCAAAGCCGGAGAAGCCGCGCAGATCGCAGGGACGCGACAGCCGCCCCGAATTGACGAGCGCGCGCGCGAATGGGAAGTCCGGCGCCAGAGCCAGCACGCCGTCCCGCAGCTGGCGCTCCACCGCCGTCTTCGGGGTCATGAACGTGGTCGTGCGGCGGGAATTAAGGATGTTCTCGTCAGCGCCATGGCGTCGCTCGGAATCATAACTGTCCAGCAGCGCGGGCGGTGCCTCCTTGCGCAGGACGGCCGCGAGCTTCCAGCACAGGTTGTCCACGTCCTGTATCCCGCCGTTGCCGCCGCGGGCGCCAAAGGGACTCACGACGTGCGCCGAGTCGCCGGCGAAGATGACGCGCCCGGATGTGAATCGCTCGAGCCGCGCGCAGCGGAACGTATAGACCGAGCACCACTCGAATTCGCAGTGGACGCCCGGGCCGACGACGCGGCGAACGCGCGCCATCGCACGCTCGGGGTCGCGCTCCCGCTCCACGTCCGCGTCCCAGCCCAGCTGGAAATCGATGCGGAAGACGTTATCGGGCTGGCGGTGGATCAGCACGCTCTGGCTCGGGTCGAACTCCGGCTGGAACCAGAAGCGGCGATCGCTCGGGTAGTCGGCGTCGATGCGGACATCGACGATCAGGAACTTCTCCTCGAAGGTCGTGCCCTCGAACGGCAGACCGAGCAGCGACCGGACGGTGCTGCGCGCACCGTCGGCCGCGATCAGCCAGTCGGCCGTGACGCGATACTGTCCATCGGCCGTGTCGATCGTCGCCGTGACCCCGGTACCCGATTGCTCGATGCCGGCCAGCCGGTGCCGCCAGCGCAGGTCGACCCGGTCGGCGAGCTCCATCGCCCGGTCGATCAGGTACTCCTCGGCGTAGTACTGCTGCAGGTTGATGAACGCCGGCATCTTGTGCCCGCCCTCGGGCAGCAGATCGAACCGGTAGAGTTCACGGTCGCGGTGGTACACCCGACCGACGCGCCAGGTGACGCCCTTGGCGACCATCCGCTCGCCGACGCCCAGCCGGTCGAAGATCTCGAGCGTGCGCTTCGACCAGCAGATGGCGCGGCTGCCGACCGAGACGACGTCGTTGTCATCGACGACGATGCTGGCGATGCCCTGCTGGGCCAGGTCGATCGCGGCGGCCAGGCCCACCGGGCCCGCGCCGACGATCAGAACCGGACAGCGGCCCTGCCCCCCGCGATCGAGCTCCACGGGCCGGTGATAGGGATAGTGCCGGTAGTCGTAGCTGCCCACCGCGCCGCCGCTCACTGCGGATCCTGTGCCGCCGCCACGTGCGCCAGCAGCCGCGCCCTCGTCTCGCGCACGGCCGGTAGTGGTTGACGGTGCGTACGCCCGATCTCCTCGGCCGTGTAGTCGCGCAGACCGGCGGGTCGCGGCACGTCGCTGAGGTTGCGCAGCATCCAGTTGAGCAGCGCGGCCAGCTGCTCGTCGCTCAGGGTCGACTGCGCGACACCCGGCACGCGCAGCACGAAGTCGCGGCCTTCCTCGAAGGTCGAGAACCGGACCAGAGTCTGGCGCAGCGACGGCACGCGACCCTCGTCCCCCGCGCCGTCCGCGTGATGGCAGCCCATGCACTGCAGCTGGTAATTCACCGCCGGTTCGTAGGCCCACGCCGAGCCCGCGGCCAGCAGGGCCCAACACGCCGCGGCTGCGGACCGGCGGCCGACCACGACGCTACTCGGCAGCGCCGACGATGCGCGCGGTGGAGCAGTGGTACGGGATGTTCGCGTGGCTGCTGCCCGAGCACCAGTTGTAGTCATTGGAGCGGCCCGGCTGGTAGAGCGGGGTGTCGCCTTCATTGCGATTGCAGAAGCAGCGGCCACAGCCGGTCTTGCCGCAGCAATCGTTGTAGGAGATCACGTAATCCTTGCCGTCGCCGGGATTGTGGCAGGTGCCGATCCAGGTGATCGCCGACATCTCGGTGCCTGGAGGACAGGTCGACTGCGTTCCGCCGCAGCAGCTGCACAGGAACCCGTCGATCGCGCAATGCCGCCAGTAGTCGCAGGCGGCCGGGTCGCCGGGGTCGGCCGCGCGGCCGCCGGCGGGCTGAGCGTGCCCCGGCCCCTCCGCGCCTCGCGCGACGGGCAGCAGCGGCAGCGCGGCCGCGCCGACCAGAAGCGTCCCGATGCCGGACAGCACGCTGCGACGCGAACTGCGCCGCGCGATGGCGCGCGTCGACTGCTCCGTGATCCTGTCTAGCCATTTCATGGACGTCGCCTCAATTGCCGGCTGGTGCCGCTCATGCGTGCTCGTGGCGCGCGCGTTCCTCGAGAAACTCCTGCAGCGAGGCAACGCCGAGCCGCTTCGCCTCGAACAGGCTCTCGAGGTGCTCACGCGAATTGATGATGCCGCGTGCACGCAGGACGCCATCGGGGTCGATCAGCACCGCGTACGGCAGGCGCCCCACCTGGTAGCTGATGCCGAGCGGGGCGGACACGACGTAGCGGAACGTGTCGAGCCCCTGCTCGCGCACGAAGGCACGCTGCTCGGCAAGATCACCGTCGCTCGCGAGCACGATCTCGGCCCAGGATTCCTCGGAGCGCCGACTCGATTTCAGAACCGGCAGCAGGGCCTTGCAGACCGGGCAGGTCGGCGAGACGAACATCAGCAGCAGCGATCGGCCATCGCCGCGCGCACCGCCGATCGTCAGGGTCCGCCCGTCGAGGTCGACGACCGGCACCGCCGGCGCCAGCTCCCCTACCTTGAGTCCCTTGGCCAGCATCAGCGCGCCGACCGGCGTGATGCGCTCGTGCAGCACGCCGAGCTGGCGGGCGAGGGCCACGACAACCAGTGACAGCGCGACGACCAGGATCCACAGCAAGACGTTGGAAACGACCAGCGGCGTCACCGGGCACCCCGCAGTGCCGCGCCGCGCGGCGCGATCTCGCCGAACAGCCGATCGACGGCCAGGTAGAGCATCGCGGTGACGGCCAGTCCCCCGCCCACGGTCAACAGGTCGGTCGCGGTGAGCGCGCGCGCCGACCACGGCAGGACCAGGAGCCCGAAGGCGGCGGCCAGCAGGGCATTGCGCACCAGCATCCACGGCGCAATCGGTCGGCGCTCCGCCGGCCCCGCACAGCCGCAGTCGAGGTCGAGGCGACCCCGCCGCAGGTTCACCGTGATGGCGCCGGCGTAGGCGAGCATCAGCGCAGCGCCGACCAGCGCCGCGGACGCGCGCGTCGCCGGCAGGAGCAGGCCGCCGGCGAGCACGGTCTCGATCGCCGGCACGAGCCAGGCGAGCGGGCGCACGAGCGCGGCGGGGAACAGGCGGTAGTTCGCGAGCACCGCGGCAAACTCCTCATGACGTCGCCACTTGCCGGCCGCCGCCTGCGCGAGGAGCAGGCCCAGCGCACTGACCAGCAGCCAGCCCAGGGCCGGGTCCAGGGTCGCGGGACTCATCACGGCGTCACGAGCAGCAGGGGCGTAGTCCCCACGTCCTTGATCGAGCGCAGCAGCTTGCCGGAGCCCGGGGCGTAGACATCGAGCACGTTGCTCTCGGCGACCAGGCCGAACAGCAGCGGCTGGTCATCCGTCGATAGCGCGATCGACGTCAGCGGATGGAGCAGCGCGATCTGCTGCACACGCCGGCGCGTGCCGAGGTCGTAGACCCAGATGGCGCGGCCGGGATCCTTGTGCGACTCGCGCCCGCCGCGATGCATCAGGACGTACAGGCGGTGGCTGCCGGCGTGCACGGCGATCTGCTGGACGCCGCCCGGGCGCCAGCCCTGGGCGCGCTCGGCGGCCGATGCCAGCGACCAGGGGTCGACCGCCGTGAAGCCCGCGGCGGAATGCCGGATCGGATGCACCTTCCCGTCGAACGAGAGGAAATAATAGGTGTCGGCCACGCGCACGGGCCGCTCGTACACCGGGTCGCGCGTGCCGTCGAACATCGGCTCGGTCCGCGACTGCCGCACGGCGCGGCCGGAATCGTCCAGTTCGACCGCGAGGAAGCTCGCGTCGGCGCACATCGCGAAGAAGCTGCGCGGTCCGGTGGGCAGGGCGAAAGCGCAACCGGGCGTCTCGATCTCACCGACGAACTGGCGACTGGCGGTATCCACGACCGAGACCGACTGCGCGGGCGTGAAGTTGTAGATCATCAGGAACCGGTCGTCGTCCGTCAGACCGGCGACGCCGAGGGCCGGCAGGCTCGAGGCGCGCTTGGGCGGCACCGGCACTTCGGTCACCGGCTTGAGCGTCGCCGCATCGTAGATGGTGACGACGTCGGTACGCGTCCCGCGAGTGCCGCGGGAGAAGTAGATCTCCGGCGAGTAGATCAGCTTGCCGTCGCGCGACGGCACCACGTGCGAGAAGCTCGCGCCGGTGCTCAGCATGCCGAGGTAGCGACCGCTGTCGCCATCGACCAGGTGAGCGGTCCCGTCGGCCATGTGCGGGAACACGACGTCGTTGACCCATACCCAGTGGCGCGGCGCGGGGCTCGCCAGCGTCTCCACGGTCTTGGTCGCGCCGGTCTCCGCCGGCAGTACGGCCCGCGCAGGCACCGCGGCGCACACTGCCACCGCGGCAAGCAGTACGGCCGGGCCGACGCCCGGACGCACGCGCCGCCCCAGGCCGCGCGCTGGCATTCCCGCTTTCATGTGTCCCCCCGTCGTGTCACGGCCGGCGCGTCGCGCCGATCGCGTCGCTCATTGCACGCGGCATCGAGTCTAGCAGCGGGCTCCGGGCACGCCTAGGCGCACCGGCCGCCGAGGCCCGGACGGCGGCCGACGCGCATGTATAGTGTCAGCGGGCGACGGCGCGTGCCGGGAATCGCGCCGGCGGTGGAGCGACCATCGATGGGGGTGAACGGATACGGGCAGTCCGGGGACGGTGCCGACATCGCGGGCACCTTCGACCTGCGCGAGCTGCCGGACTCCTTCTTCGCCGATCCCTACCCAACCTACGCGGCGCTGCGCACGCACGCCCCGGTCCTGACCTGCCCCGACGGCAGTGTCCTGCTCACGCGCCACGCCGACCTCGACGCGGTCTACCGCGACCGCGGGCACTTCAGCGCCGATAAGCGTGCCGCTTTCGGGCCCAAGTTCGGGGTCGATACGCCGCTGTACGCACACCACACGACCAGCCTGGTGTTCAACGATCCGCCGTACCACACGCGCGTCCGGCGACAGATCGTCGGGGCGCTCTCCCCCGGCGCGATTCGCGCGATGACTCCCGGGCTCGAGTCGCTCGTCGGCGGCCTGTGCGATGCGGCTGCGGCCAAGGGCCGGATCGATCTCATCGAGGACTTCGCCGCTGCGATCCCGATCGAGGTGATCGGCAACCTGCTCGGCGTCCCGCGCGACGAACGGGGACCGCTGCGCGGATGGTCGCTCGCGATTCTCGGCGCGCTCGATCCGGCACCGTCGGCCGCCGCGCTCGCACACGGCCAGCGCAGCGTCGCGGAGTTCCTCGAGTATGTGCGCGTGCTCGTCGCCGACCGGCGTCGCCACCTGCGCGGTGCCGATGACCTGCTGAGCCGACTGATCCGGGACGAGAGCGGCGGCGAACCGCTCGGCGAGCACGAACTGCTGCACAACTGCATCTTTCTGCTCAACGCCGGCCACGAGACAACCACCAACCTCATCGGCAACGGGCTGGCGCTGCTGCTGGCGCGGGCCGACGCCCGCCGCCAGCTGGTCGCCAGTCCCGACCTCGCGGCAGGCGCCGTCGAGGAGTGCCTGCGCTTCGAGAGCCCCAATCAGCTCGGTAACCGCCTCGTCGACGCGCCGGTGACGATCGGCGGGGTGCGCTTTCCGGCCGGTACCTACCTGACGCTGGCGATCGGCGCGGCCAACCGCGACCCGGCGGCGTTCGCCGATCCCGACGAGTTCGACATCCGGCGCACGCCCAACCCGCACCTCGCCTTCGCCGCGGGCATCCACGCCTGTGCCGGCATGTCGGTGGCGCGTCTCGAGGGACAGGTGGCGCTGGTCGAGTTCCTGCGCCGGTTCCCGGCAGCGCGCCTGCTCGACGGCGCGGTGCGCGCGCGTCGCGCGCGCTTTCGTGGCTTTGCGACGCTGCCGGCGGCCATCGAGTAGCGGATGGATGCGCGGCTGATCGTGCTGCTGTCCGCGATCGGCGCGTTCCTGCCACTCGCCACCGACGGCTTCCTGCCAGCGATGCGCCCGATGATGGCGGAACTCGGCGCCGGCGTCGGCTCCGCGCAGCTCGCCATCAGCGTGACACTGGCCGGATTCGCGATCGCGCAGCTCGTCGTCGGCGTGATCGCCGACCGCTACGGTCGCCGGCCGGTGCTGATCGCGGCCACCTGGATGTTCGCGGCCGCCTCGGCCGGGGCCGGGCTTGCGCCCTCGCTCGGCGTGCTGCTCGCCTGCCGCTTCCTGCAGGGCGCGAGCGCCGCCGCGGGTCCGGTGGTGATGCGCGCGGTCGTGCGCGACCTGTGCTCGCGGGTCGAAGGGGCGCGGATCCTCAGCTACGTGGGCATGGGCATGGGGGCGGTGCCGCTGCTCGTGCCGGCGATCAACGCCCAGGTGGCGATCCGCGGCGGCTGGCGCGCGACACTCGCGGTCTGCGTGCTGTACCTCGTGGTGACGGCGCTGATGGCGCAGGCGTGGTTCCGCGAGACGCTGGCCGCCCCCGACCGCGACGCGCTGACCCCGCGGCGCATGGCCGCCTCGACCGCGGCGGTCCTGAGGGACCGCAGGACGCTCGGCTACATCGGCTGCTGCATGTTCGGCTATGCGGGACTCGCGGTCTGGATCTCCAGCGCCCCGCACCTGCTGATGGGCTACTTCCGCGAACCGCCGGGGCGGTTCGGCGTGTGGTGGGCGGTGCCGGTGATCACCTACGTGCTCGGCGGCTACCTGAGTGCTCGCGGCACGCGTCGCCATTCCAGCGAAGTACTGCTGCGGACCGGTTGCGCCGTGCTGCTCGCGGCGGGCGTCGGGCTCGCCATCCTGGCATCGCGCCCCGGCACGCCACTCGCCGGGTTCGTGCTCGCCGTCGGCGCCTACAACGTGGGCTGGGCCATGGTGCAGCCCCATGCACAGGCCGGGGCACTGGCGCACTTCCCGGACATGGCCGGGCGCGTGTCGGCGGTGCTGGGCTTCCTGCAGATGCTGGGCGGTGCCTGCATCGGGCTGGCTTTCGGCTTCCTGCACGACGGGACGCCGCGTGCCGCGGCACTGCTGATCGCGTCGGCCGCGCTGGGCGCGAATGCCATGCGGCTGCTGGTCGCGATGGAGGCCCGGCCCCGTTCCCAGGGCCCCGCCGCGTGATCGCGCGTGCCGCGGCGCCCCGCGGGCAATGGCTCTCGTGACGTCCCCTGCCTGCCTCCCGGCCGCCGCGCACAGCCGGGCCGGCATCGGCGGCAGACGCGGGGCCCCGCGCTACACGCGGGGCCCGCGCTCGCAGCGCCTCAGAAGCGCGCCCGGACCTCGACGCCCAGCGTGCGTGGCTGGTTGACGAGCAGCCTTGGCCGGCCCGGCACCTCAGCCGCAATCGAGCGACTGTCGCCGAGATTCGCGGCCTCGTTAGTCAGGTTCTTCCCGACCAGGGCGAACTCGAGCGCTCCGTCGGTGACCGAGATGTGGGCATCGAGCAGGTTGTAGGCGGGGCGCTCGCGCGGATCGAGCGGATCGTTATTGCCGCTGAAGCTGCGACCCACGTAGGAGTAGTCGAGCCCGCTCACGACCTTCCAGCTGCCGTAGACCGGCACCGTATAGGAGATCGAGCCATTGCCGGTCCAGTCCGGGACCTGCAGCACCGGTGAGCCGGCCGGCTGCGGCGAGCGACCCTGATCGGTGATCTTCGCGTCCTGGTAGCCGAGGCCGACGGAGAGGTCGAGTCGCTCCGTCGCCCGGGCGTGCAGCTCGAGCTCGCCACCCTTGCTCTCGGCCGCGCCGGCGTTGGTAATGAACTGGAAGCCACACGACAACAGCACGGGCTGCTGGATGTTCTTCCAGCGGATGTCGAACGCCGACACGTTGACGACGACGCGGCGATCGAGCCACGACGTTTTCGCGCCGAGCTCATAGTTCCACAGCGAGTCCGAGCTGTAGCTACGCGTGTCCGAGAGCGCGATCCCGGGCGCCTGCGCTGCCAGGGCGGCAACGCAATCGGTGGCGGTACCGGTCTGGCCCGCGGGAACGATCGGCACTAGACCGCCCGGGCGGAAGCCCTTGGAGATCGTGCCGTAGAGCATCTTATCCGCGGTCAGATGGTAGTCGGCGCTGAACTTGGGATTCACGCCGCTCTCCGTCGTCGTCACCTGCGGGCTGAGGATCGCCGGGCCGCCGCCGGTCGCGAGTCCCGCCTCGTAGCCAGACGAGGTGGTCTTGACCTGGTACCAGCGAAGACCGGCCGTGAGCTTCAGCGGCTCAATGGGCTGGTACGAGACCTCGCCAAAGATCGCCGGCTCCTTCACGTCGGTGTGGAAATCCTGCGTGAAGATCAGGTTCGAATAGCCGCCGGTCGCGCAGTCGTACGGCGTGCCGGGGAGCCCGCAGGACAGCGGCGCGCCGCCGCTCAGCGTCGCATCGAGGCCCGGGACCTGCGCAAACGGGTAGTAGGCCGCGTACGGAATCCGTCCGTGGAAGTCGGAGTAGTACCCGCCGACGACGAACTGCACCGGTCCCTGCAGCGCGGAGGCGAAGCGCACCTCCTGGGCGAAGCGCTGGTAGTCCTTCAGCTCGCTGATCGGGCCGGGCTGCGGCGAGCCGACTCCGGCGCAGGCACCGGCTGCCACGGCACCGGCATCGCATCCGCTCGTGATCGCAGCGTAGACGAAATCAGTCTCGTCCTCGGTCTCGAACACCCGCCGGCCGAAGTAGTTGGTCGAGGAAACCAGCTCGCCGTAGCTGGTCTTCCACTTCAGCGACAGACTTGCCAAATCCCAGCTGTCGGAGCCGCCCTCCGGCACGTTGAAGAAGCGCGCCTGCGTGAAGTTGCCCGGCACCAGACGCGGAAGCGTATACGGGCCGGACGGCACCGGGTAGCCGTAGCCGTTGGTCGGGTCCGACAGCACGTCCGCCATCGGGAAACCGTTGTAGCTCGCGTGCTGAGTCATGAGGCGCGGCGTGATCGTCAGGTCATCCGTCACCTTGATCGTCAGGCTCGCCGCACCGCCGTAGGTCTGGAGCTCGCCGACGTTGCGGACCGTCGTGATCCCGGTCGTCGAGAGCGGCGTGCAGGCACCGCTGACGGCCGCCGCCGGGTCGGCACAATAGCTGCGTCGGAAGTAGCCCGCCTGCTCGTCGTAGAACCCGGACAGGCGCAGCGCCACCCGGTCACGGATCAGCGGGATGTTCACCACCGCATCGCCGGTCCAGTTCGGGCGGTCGGTCCGGTCCGTCGAGGAGAGCCCGCCGTGGACCGTCGCCTCGAAATCCGAGAGGTTCGGCTGCTTGGTGATGATGCGCACGGTGCCGCCCATTGAGCGCGCGCCGTACAGCGTGCCCTGCGGGCCGCGCAGCACTTCGATGTGGTCGATGTCCAGCACGCGCGGATCGATCGAGTCCGGCAGCGGCATGTCGTCGATGTAGAAGCCCGTCGTGTCGTTGCCCGAAATGCCGCGGATCGAGACGGTCCGCGAAGTCCCCACGCCGTCGCCGGTCGGCGCGAATGCGAGGTTGGGCACCTTGGTCGCGTAGTCGAAGAAGGTCTCAATCGCCTTCTGCTCGAGAGCGGCACCGCCGAAGGTGGTCATCGAGAGCGGCACCGACTGCACGTTCTCGACCCGCTTCTGCGCGGTCACGACGATTTCCTCGATGCCGGACGGCGGTGCGTCCGCGGCCGCAGCCGACGTCGCGGCCAGCACCGCGAGCGCCAGCAAGTCTGTGCGCTTCACCATCTCGAATCCCCCCTGTCGTCACTCGTATAGGAATGCGTTTGACCGCAACGGTATTCGGCAAGGCGGCCGCCGTCAAACCGCTTGCCGGCGCGCTCAGCGCCTGCGCCGGTCAATCACCCGCCTTGCCTTCCCGGCCGAGCGCTCGAGCGCGCCGGGATCGACCACCTTGACGCGGACGCTGATACCGACCGACGACTTGACGTGGTGCGCGAGGTCGCGGGCGGCGGCTTCGCGCCCCGCCCCGCCGTCGCCGGCCCCGGCCGGCCACTCGACGTGCACGGTCAACGAGTCCAGGTGCCCCTCGCGATCGACCTCCAGCAGGTAGGTCGGCGCGAACACGCGCTCGTTGAGGATGATCTCCTCGATCTGGCTCGGGAACACGTTGACGCCGCGGATGATCAGCATGTCGTCGGTGCGCCCGTTGATGCGGCCGAGGCGGCGCATCGAGCGCGCGGTCGGCGGCAGCAGGCGCGTGCGGTCGCGCGTGCGATAGCGGATCACCGGCAGCGCCTCCTTGGTGAGGGACGTGAGCACGAGCTCGCCCTCCTCGCCGTCCGGGAGCACCGCGCCGGTCTCCGGGTCGATGACCTCCGGGTAGAAGTGATCCTCCCACAGCACGAGCCCGTCCTTGGTCTCGACGCACTCGTTGGCAACTCCCGGACCCATGACCTCCGAGAGTCCGTAGATGTCGACGGCGTCGAGCCCGAGCCGCTGCTCGATCTCGTGGCGCATGGCGCCGGTCCAGGGCTCCGCGCCGAAGATGCCGACGCGAAGCGAGCAGCCGCGCGCGTCCAGTCCAAGGCGCTCGAATTCCTCGGCAATCGTCAGCATGTACGACGGCGTCACCATGATGACGTCCGGCTGGAAGTCGAGAATCAGCTGGACCTGCTTCTCGGTCTGGCCGCCGGACATGGGCACGACGCTGCAGCCGAGCCGTTCCGCGCCATAGTGGGCACCCAGGCCACCGGTGAACAGGCCGTAGCCGTAGGCCACGTGCACGATGTCCCCGGGCCTGCCGCCGGCGGCGTAGATGGATCGCGCGACGAGGCCCGCCCAGGTGTCGATGTCCCGCTGCGTGTAGCCGACGACCGTCGGCTTGCCGGTCGTGCCGCTCGAGGCGTGGATGCGCACCACCTTGTGCCTCGGAACGGCGAAGAGCCCGAACGGGTAATGGTCGCGCAGGTCGCTCTTGTTCAAGAACGGGAAGCGCGCGAGGTCGGCGAGCTCGCGGATGTCGTCCGGGTGCACGCCGGCGCCGTCGAACACCTTGCGGTAGTGGTCGACGTTGCGATACGCGTGCCCGACCGACCACTTGAGTCGCTCGAGCTGCAGCTGCGAGATCTCGTCGCGGCTCGCCGACTCGATGCGATCGAGGCCGCGCGGCCCCTTGCCGGCCGCCGTCGTGTACGCCATGCGACGTCCCCCCTTGTTTCGGCGCTCAGCTGCCGCGGCTGCCGTCGGTCCCCTGGACGTCCGGCCCCGTCTCCGGACGGCGCCGCTTGCGCACCGCGTCGAGCCCCTGGCGCACATCCTGCAGCCGGAAGCCGAGGAACTCCAGCGCGAGCGAGGCATCGAAGCTCGGCCCCGCGAGCCTCAGCCAATTGTTGAGCGCGTGCTTGGTGAAGCGCATCGCGGTCGGGCTGCCGGCCGCGAGCTGGCGTGCGACGCCGAGGGCGGTCTCGTAGACGTCCGCGTCGTCGACCGCGAGCGCGACGAGGCCGATGCGCTCCGCCTCCTCGCCCGACATCGGGCGATTCGTCAACAGGTAGTAGCGGGCCTTCGCGAGGCCGCACAGCAGCGGCCAGATGAGGACGGCGTGGTCGCCGGCGGCGACGCCGAGGCGGGTGTGTCCGTCGAGGATGCGGGCGTTACGCGCCGCGACCGCGACATCGGCGAGCAGGGCCACCGCGAGGCCCGCGCCGACGGCGGTGCCACGGATCGCCGACACCACGGGCTTGGAGCAGTTCACGAGGTTGTAGACGAGGTCGCTGGCCTCCTTCCACACCCGGACCAGCGTCGCCTCGTCCTCGATCATCCGCTCGATCATCGCGAAGTCGCCGCCGGCGGAGAAGTGCTCGCCGGCGCCGCGCACGATGACCGTCCTGACCGCCTCGTCCTGGTCGACCTCGCGCCAGACCAGCGCGAGGTCGCGGTGCATGGACTCGGTGGCCGCGTTGAGCCGGCCTTCGTTCGCGATCACGATCTCCAGCAGCTGCTCGCCGGGCGCCTGGAATTCGAGGCTCGGGTACAAGTCGCGGTAGCGCTGCAGATCGATGGCGGGCATGGCTCAGGAGGCCTGGTCCGGCATGGCGTGCACGCTGACCATCGTCAGCACGTCGTAGGACGCGACGGTCTCGCCCGCCTGATTCGTGATCTGGGTATCCCAGCGCACCTCGCCCCAGCCCTTGTCCGCGCGCAGCGACTTCTGCTTGCACGTCAGCCGGACGCGAATCCGGTCCCCGGGCCGCACGGGCTTGACGAAGCGCAGCGCGTCCAAGCCGTAGTTGCCCAGCACCGGCCCGTAGCCCGGGTCGACGAACAGGCCGGCGGCGGCCGCGATCAGGAAGTAGCCGTGCGCGACGCGACCGCCGAACAGCGGATTGCGGGCGGCCTCGGTCTCGCTCATGTGGGCATAGAAGGTGTCGCCGGTGAGGGCCGCGAAGGCCTCGATGTCGGCCACCGTCACCTCGCGCTCCGCCGAGACCAGCGTGTCACCGATCACCAGTTCGTGGAAGGGTTTGCGGAACGGGTGCTGCGCCGGCTTGCGCTGCGTGGCACCGCGGATCCAGCGTCCGCCGATCGCCGTCAGCGTGTCGGGCGACCCCTGCAGCGCGAGGCGCTGCATGTAGTGCTGCACCCCGCGCAGGCCGCCGAGCTCCTCGCCGCCGCCGGCCCGGCCGGGCCCGCCATGGACCAGCGGCGCGAGCGGCGAACCGTGCCCGGTCGACTCCTTCGCGCAGTGCCGGTTCACGACCAGCACGCGCCCGTGGAATGGCGCGATGCCGAGCACGAGCTGCGCAGCCAGGTCGTCGTCCGCGCTGAATACCGAGGCCGCGAGGCTGCCTTCGCCGCGGCGCGCCAGCGCGATGCCCTCCTCCACGTCCGAGTAGGGGATCACGGTCGCTACCGGACCGAACGCCTCGACGGCGTGCACCGCGTGCGCGCGCGCGGCATCGCGGCAATACAGCAGCACGGGCGGCACGAACGCGCCGCGCTCGCCGTCCGCGCCCAGCGGACGCAGCGACGCCGGGTCGCCGCAGATGACGTCCGCCTCGCGGCGCAGGTCGTCGATCCGGGCCAGCACCTCGCGGCGCTGGTCGCGGCTGGCGAGCGGCCCCATGCGCACGCCGTCGACCCGCGGATCGCCGACGACGACTCCGTCGAGCGCGGCACGCAGCGCCGCCACGACATCGGCGGCGGCGGCGGACGGAACCAGCACGCGGCGGATCGCGGTGCACTTCTGTCCCGCCTTGACGGTCATCTCGCGGGCCACCTCCCTAATATAGAGGTCGAACTCGGGAGTGCCGGCGCTGGCGTCGGGCGCGAGCACGGCGCAGTTCAGCGAGTCGGTCTCGGCGATGAACCGCACCGAGCGGCCGGCCACGGCGGCGTGGGCCCGCAGCCGCGCGGCGGTGTCCGCGGAGCCCGTAAAGGACACGACGTCCTGGCCGGTCAGATGGTCGAACAGGTCGCCGACTCCGCCGGCGATCATCTGCAGGACGCCGTCGGGCAGCAGGCGCGACTCCGCGATGCGCCGCACGACCAGCGCCGCCAGGTAGGCGGTGGTCGTCGCTGGCTTGACGACGACCGGCACGCCCGCCAGCACCGCCGGCGCCAACTTCTCCAGCATGCCCCATACCGGGAAGTTGAAGGCGTTGATGTGGACGGCCGCACCCGCGAGCGGAACGCAGACGTGCTGCCCCACGAACGTCCCGCCCTTGGACAGCGGCTCGACGTCGCCGTCGAGCAGCACGCGGGCGTTGGGCAGCTCGCGTGCACCCTTGCCGGCGATCGCCAGGAGCGTGCCGATTCCGCCCTCGATGTCGATCCACGAATCGGCGCGCGTGGCGCCGGTGCGGTACGACAGCTCGTAGAACTCCTCCTTGAGTCCGAGCAGGTGCTTGCCCAGGGCGCGCAGCATCGCGGCGCGCTCGTGGAAGGTCAGCGCGCGCAGCGCACTGCCGCCGACCACCCGCGCATGGCGCAGCACCGCGGCGGCATCGAGGCCCTCGCTGGTCGCCCGGGCGATCACCTCGCCGCTGGTCGCGTCGCGCAGCGCCGCGCCCTCACCGCGACCGGCCCACCAGGAACCGAGCACGTAGCTCTCGAGCTTCACGACGGTACCTCCCCGCCCGGCGGATCCGCGCCCCCTGCCAGGGTTGCGCCGGTCGCCGCGAGGCGCTCCAGCAGTGGCGCTGGCTGCCAATAGCGCGGCCCGAGCGCTGCCGCGTAGTGGCGGATTCGCTCGACCACGCGGCCCGCCCCGAGCGTGTCGGCGTAGAACATCGGCCCGCCGCGGTGCCGCGGGTAGCCGTAGCCGTTGCACCAGACGACGTCGACGTCGGCGCTGCGGGCGGCGATGCCTTCGTCGACGATGCGGGCGCCCTCGTTGATGAGCGCCAGCATGCAGCGTTCGACGATCTCGGCGTCGGCGTGCACGCGCTGTGCGACGCCCAGCCGGGTGGCCTCGGCGCGAATCAGCGCGACGACCTCCGGATCCGGCGTGCCGCGGCGGCTGCCGGGCGTGTAGCGGTAGAACCCGCGGCCGCTCTTCTGCCCGAGCCGCCCGTGCTCGACGAGCAGGTCCGAGACGCGATAGAAGCGCGGGTCGTCCGGCCGCTCGCGCCACTCGCGACGAACCTGATAGCCGACGTCGAGGCCGGCCAGGTCGCCCACGGCGTTGGGCCCCATCGCCATGCCGAATTCCTCGAGCGCGCGGTCGATCTGCTCCGGTGCCGCGCCCTCGAGCAGCATCAGTTCGCGCTCGCGCCCGTAGGCGTACAGCATGCGATTGCCGACGAAGCCGAAACAGTTGCCGACGACGACACAGACCTTGCCGAGGCGCCGGCCGACGGCCTGCGCGGTGGCGACGACGTCCGGCGACGAGGACCTGCCCCGGACGATCTCCAGGAGCCGCATGACGTTGGCCGGGCTGAAGAAGTGCATGCCCACGACATCCGCCGGGCGGCCGCTGGCGGCGGCAATGGCGTCGACGTCCAGGGTCGAGGTATTCGTGGCGAGCACCGCACCCGGGCGGCACACGGCGCCGAGCTGCTCGAACACGCTGCACTTGACCGCCCGGTTCTCGAATACCGCCTCGATGACGAGATCCACGTCCGCCAGCGCCTCGAGGCTGTCGGCTCCGGTCACCCGAGCCTTGGCGGCCGCAGCATCGGCGGAGGACATGCGGCCCTTGCCGGCCGCCTCGTCGATGCTGCCCCGGAGGCGCGCAAGCCCGGCCTCCACGGCGCCCGCCTTGGTGTCGACCAGAGTCACTGTGAGCCCCGCGGCGGCCGCGCTGATCGCGATGCCGCCGCCCATCGTGCCGGCCCCGACGATGCCCACGCGCCCTACGGTCCGGGCGCCGGCTACGGCAGCGCCGCGCTCGGCGAAGAACAGATGGCGCAGCGCCCGCGACTCGACCGACGTGCGGCACGCCTCGAACAGCGTGCGCGCGTGCGCGAGCGCCTCGCCGAATGGTCGGTGAGTCGCCACCTCGACGGCCTCGATGATGCGCGCGCTCGCCGGCACCCGGCGAGCGGCGGGCGACAGCGCCGCCCGCAGCCGCTCGAACTGCGCCGGATCAGGCGCCGCGACGACCTCGCGCTCGCGCGTGCGTCGCACGCCGGCGCCGCGGCCGAGGAGCTCGCGGGCGTAGCCGACGGCCGCGTTCCGCACGTCGCCGGCCAGCGCGTGGTCCACCAGCCCGAGTGCGCGGGCCGCCTCCAGCCCGAGCGGCATGCCGCTGGTCATCATCTCGAGCGCGCGCTCCGTGGCGACGAGTCGCGGCAGACGCACGGTCCCACCCGAGCCGGGCAGCAGGCCGAGCTTGATTTCGGGCAGGCCGAAGGACAGGTCCGCGGTCGCGCAGCGATAGTGACTCGCGAGCGCGAGCTCTGCGCCGCCGCCCAGAGTGGTCCCGTGCATGGCCGCGACCACCGGCTTGCCGCAGGACTCGAGCATGAGCAGGACGTCATTCAGCAGCGGGGCGCGCGGTGCATGGTCGAACTCGCGAACATCCGCGCCGGCGATGAAGTGCCGCCCGCGCCCGTGGATCACGATCGCCCGGATCGACGGATCGTGGTCCAGCGACTCGATCGCCTCGAGCAGCGCCGCGCGGACCGGCTGGGCGAGGGCGTTGACCGGCGGGTGGTCGATCTCGATGAGGCCGACATCGCCGTCGCGGGTGACGACGACCGGAGTGGGACTCGTTTCGGTCACCGGGCGCGCTCGAGCACGAGGGCGATGCCCTGACCGACCCCGATGCACATGGTGCACAGCGCATAGCGTGCGCCGAGCCGCCCGAGCTGGTAAGTCGCCGTGGTCGCGAGGCGCGCGCCGCTCATGCCGAGCGGATGCCCGAGCGCGATCGCCCCACCATTGGGGTTGACGTGCGCCGCGTCATCCGGGAGTCCCAGCGCGCGCGTGACCGCGAGGGCCTGCGCGGCGAAGGCTTCATTGAGCTCGATCACGTCGATCTCGCCCAGGCCGAGCTTCAGCCGCCCGAGCAGCTTGCGCGTCGCCGGCGCGGGACCGATCCCCATGATTCGCGGCGCGACCCCCGCGACCGCGGCGCCGACGATGCGGGCCCGCGGCGTGAGCCCATGGCGCCGGGCAGCCGCCTCGCTGGCGATCAGCAGCGCACAGGCCCCGTCGTTCACGCCCGAGGCATTCCCGGCCGTCACCGAACCGCCGGTGCGAAACGGCGTGCCCAGCCGCGCCAGCGCTTCCAGCGACGTCTCGCGCGGATGCTCGTCGCGCGCCACGACGGTCGCCTCGCCCTTGCGGGCCGGGATCGTGACCGGCGTGATCTCGGCGGCGAGCGTTCCGTCGGCCTGCGCGCGCAGCGCGCGCTGCTGGCTGCGCAGCGCGAACGCATCCTGGTCGGCCCGCGCGACCCCGAATTCCGCGGCGACGTTCTCGGCCGTCTCCGGCATCGAATCGGTGCCGTACTGCTTCTTGAGCAGCGCGTTCACGAAACGCCAGCCGATCGTCGTGTCGAACATCTGCACGTCGCGGCTGAAGGCGGTGTCGGACTTCGACACGACGTACGGCGCGCGGCTCATGCTCTCGACGCCGCCGGCGACGACGAGCTCGGCCTCGCCCGTGCGGATCATGCGGGCCGCGCTCGCGACGGCGTCGAGGCCGGAGCCGCACAACCGGTTCAGGGTGGCGCCGGGCACCGACTCGGGCAGGCCCGCGAGCAGCAGCGCCATGCGCGCGACGTTGCGGTTGTCCTCCCCCGCCTGGTTCGCGCAGCCGTAGATCACGTCGTCGACGGCGGTCCAGTCGACGGAGGCATTGCGCTGCATGAGCGCTCGCAGCGGTACCGCCGCCAGGTCGTCGGCACGCACCGTGGCGAGCGCGCCACCGTAGCGGCCGATCGGGGTCCGGACCGCGTCGCAGATGTAGGCATCGATCATGGTTCGGTCCTCGGCTCCACGGTCCGGTCGCCGAGCCGGTGCGAACGCCCGCGGAACAGCGCGATCCGCGCTCCGTGCTGATTGACGATGGTCACCTCGTAGAGCCCGCTCCGGCCGCCGCTCCACAGCTCGTGTGCGCTCGCCGTGAGCACGTCACCCTCGCGGGCCGGAGCGAGGAAGTCGATGCTGCCCGTCGCAGCGACGGCGGGGCGCCCGGCGGAATTGCAGGCGAACGCGAACGCGCTATCCGCCAGCGTGAAGATGAGGCCGCCGTGGCAGATGCCGTGACCATTGGTCATGTCGGCGCGCACGGTCATCGTCACGCTGCAGGCGTTGGGAGCGATCGCGACGATGCGCATCCCGAGCGACTGCGAGGCGCGGTCCGGCTCGAACAGCGCCCGGGCCGAGCGCTCGGCGAGCGCCTGGCGGTCCGCGTCGGGGGAGGCCACGTCCGCGCGCGCCTCAGCGACCGAGGAAGCGCGGCGCGCGCTTCTCGATGAATGCGGCCACGCCCTCGGCGTAGTCCTGCGACCAGCCCAGCTCGCGCTGCAGGTCGCGTTCGACGTCGAGCTGCCCGGCGAGCGTCCGCTCCCAGGCGCCGTAGATTGCCTGCTTCGTCCGCGCCAGGCCGAGCGTCGGCGCTGCGGCGAGCTGCGCGGCCAGGGCCTCGACCGTGACCCCGAGTTCGGCGTCATCGACACAGCGCCAGATGAGGCCCCACTCGGCCGCCTGCGCCGCCGGCAGCTTGTCGCCGAGCAGCGCGAGTCCGAGGGCCCGCGCGTTGCCCACCAGGCGCGGCAGGAACCAGGTTCCGCCGGAGTCCGGCACGAGCCCCAGCCGGCAGAACGCCTGGACGAACGACGCCGAGCGCGCGGCCACGACGATGTCGCAGGCGAGCGCGATGTTGGCGCCGGCGCCCGCGGCGACGCCGTTCACGGCGGCGATCACCGGCAGCGGCAGCGCACGCAGCGCCAGCACGAGCGGTGCATAGTTCTTCTCGATCGACGCACCCAGGTCCGCGCCCTTGCCGCCCGGCGCCACCGCCCGGTCCGACAGGTCCTGCCCGGCGCAGAACCCGCGGCCGGCGCCGGTGAGCACCAGCACGCGCGCGCCCTCGGCCGTGACGCGGCCCAGCGCATCGCGCACCTCGGCATGCATCGCCGTCGTGAAGCTGTTGAGCTTGTCGGGCCTGTTGAGGGTCAGGCGCGCGATGCCGTCGGCGACCGAGAACTGAATCGACTCGTAGCTCATGGACCCTACTTCTCGTCGTAGCTGAGCTCGACCCGCGGGCTGGTCGGCCGGGACTGGCAGCACAGCACGTAGCCCGCCGCCACTTCCCAATCCTCGAGCGCCTGGTTGCGGTCCATCGCGACTGTACCGCTAACGACCCGGCTGCGGCAGGTCGAGCAGACGCCGGCACGACAGGAGTACGGCAGCGCGACGCCGGCGGCCTCCGCCGACTCCAGGATGGTGCGGCCTGGCACCACCGGAAAGCTGCGGCGGCGGCCGTCCATGGTGACGGCGACCTCGGCCGCAGCGGCACCGGCCGGCGCCTTCGCGGCGGCGGCCTTGGCGGCGCCCTCGACCGCGAAGCGCTCGAAGTGGATGCGCCCGGTGGCACCGAGGCCGCGAAGCGCGTCGCCCAGGTCCTTGATCATGGCCCCGGGCCCGCACAGGAAGTACTCGTCGATCCGGCGCGGATCGAACTCGCTGCGGGCCAGGGCGCGCAGCCGTTCGCCATCGAGCCGACCGTTGAAGAGCTCGACGTCCTGTGGCTCGCGGCTCATCAGGCAGTGCACGACCAGCCGGTCCAGGTAGCGGTCCTTGAGGCCGAGCACCTCGTCGAGGAACATCGTCCGGCCGGCCGCCCGGTTCGCGTAGACGAGCAGCACTCGACTCTGCGGCTCGCCCGCGAGCAGCGTCGCCACGATCGACAGGATCGGCGTGATGCCGCTGCCCGCGGCGAACGCGGCGTAGGAGGCGCGGCGCGCGGCGTCGATGGTCGGCTTGAAGCGCCCGGTCGGCGTCATCGCATCGAGCGTGGCGCCGATCGGCAGCTCCTGCGCGAGGTAGCGTGACATCTCGCCCTGGACGCGCACCCCGATGCGCAGCGCTCCGCCCGTGGGGCTGACGATCGAATACGTGCGGCGCAGCTCGCGGCCGGCGAGCACCGCGCGCACCGCGAGGTGCTGGCCGGCCTCGAATCGGTATGCCTCGGCGAGCTCGCTGGGCGCCACGAACTCGAGGCAGGCGGCGTCCTCCGCAATGGGGGTCCGGCGCGTCAGGGTCAGGGGGTGGAAGGTCAGCATGGCCTTGGGTTCAGATGCACTTGAAGCGATCGAACGGTTCCAGGCAGGTGCGGCAGCGATGCAGTGCCTTGCAGGGGGTCGATCCGAATTCGCTGAGGAGCTCCGTGTTCGCCGAGCGGCAGCGCGGGCAGCGGGGCGGGCCGTCGGTCGCGGCGAGCGCCCGGACGCTCGCGACCGGCGCCGGTGGCGGGGCGATCCCGTAGGCCTCGAGCTTGCGTCGACCGTCGTCGCTGATCCAGTCGCTCGTCCACGGCGGGGCGAGCACGTCGTGCACCTGCACCGTCGGGAAGCCGGCCGAGACGAGCGCGGCGACGACATCGGCACGGATGACGCCCGTCGCCGGGCAGCCCGAATAGGTCGGCGAGAGCCCGACGCGCAGGCGCCCGTCCTCGCCCCACTCGACCGAGCGGATCACGCCCAGGTCGACCAGCGAGAGGACCGGGATCTCGGGGTCCGGGACTCCGGCGAGCACCGCGCGCGCACGCGCGAGGTCAGCCTCGCGCGCTGCCAGCGCGCGATCGGCGCGTGCGTTCACCAGCTCGCTCCTGGATGCGTCCGCTGCAGGTACTGCAGGTCGGACAGCAGGTAGCCGAGGTGCTCGCTGTGGCGTCCCTGCTTGCCGTACCAGCGGTACGGCGAATCGGCGGGCCGGCGCAGTGTCGCCTCGCTCAGCACCCGGTCGACGCGCGCCGACCAGGCGGCCTGCAGCGCGGCCGCGTCGGGACCGATGCCGGCGGCGGCGATCTCGCGGTCGGTGTCGTCCGGGTCGAACAGCTCGCGCGTGTAGGGCCACAGCCGCTCGAGCGAGGCCTGCACGCGACCCTGGCTTTCCGCCGTGCCGTCACCGAGTCGCACCAGCCACCCGGCACTGAACCGCAGGTGGTAGCGCGTCTCCTTGACCGCCTTGGCCGCGATCTCGGCGAGGCGCGCGTCGGTCGAGGTGGCGAGCCGCTCGAACAGCTCCAGCTGGTAGGCATCGAGCAGGAACTGACGCACGATGGTGTCGCCGAAGTCGCCGTTCGGCTGTTCCGCGAGCGTCGCGTTCAGGTAGTCCGGCTCCTCACGCAGGAACGCCAGCGCGTCCTCGCTGCGGCCGCGGCCCTCGAGCTCCCCGGCGTAGGCGAGCAGCAGGCGGGCCTGGCCAATGAGGTCCAGTGCGGTGTTGGCGAGACCGAGATCCTCTTCGATGGCGGGGGCGTGCCCGATCCATTCGCCGAGTCGCTGGCCGAGCACCAGGCTCGTGTCGGCGATGCGCAGCAGGTAGCGGACGCGCGTCGCGACGTCGGCCGCCGGCGACCGGGTGCCGGCGGTGCTCACAGCGTCTCCACCTCTTTCGGGATCTCGTAGAAGGTCGGGTGGCGGTAGATCTTGTCGCGCGCCGGCTCGAACAACGCGTCGGAGTCCGCCGGATCTGAGGCGACGATGTCCGTCGAGCGCACCACCCAGATGCTCACGCCCTCCAGGCGGCGCGTGTAGACGTCGCGGGCGTGCTCGATGGCCATCGCCACGTCGGCCGCGTGCACGCTGCCGACGTGCTTGTGGTCCAGGCCACCGCGGGCGCGGATGAAGATCTCGTACAGCGGCCAGTCGTGTGCGTCGGACATGGGCCCCTCCTGGTCAGGCGACGGCGCGGGCGGCGCGCTTGGCGGCGTGCGCGACCGCGGCCTCGCGGACCCAGCGTCCCGCATCGTGCGCCGCGCGCCGCTCGGCCAGCCGCTCGCGGTTGCAGGGCCCGTGGCCCTTGAGCACGTCGTTGAACTCGCGCCAGTCGATCGCGCCGAACTCGTGGCGCTTCGCGGCTTCGTCCCAGCGCAGCGCCGGGTCCGGGATCGAGAGGCCGAGGAACTGGGCCTGCGGGACGGTGAAGTCGACGAACTTCTGGCGCAGCTCGTCGTTCGTGAAGCGCTTGATCTTCCAGCGCACCGAGAGCGCCGTGTGCTGGGATGCGGTATCGGGCGGCCCGAACATCATCAGCGACGGCCACCACCAGCGGTCGAGCGCGTCCTGCGCCATGCGCCGCTGCGCGGCGGTGCCGCGCGCCAGCTTCAGCATGATGTCGTAGCCCTGGCGCTGGTGGAAGCTCTCCTCCTTGCAGATCCGGATCATCGCGCGCGAGTACGGGCCGTACGAGCAGCGGCACAGCGGGATCTGGTTCATGATCGCCGCACCGTCGACCAGCCAGCCGATCGCGCCGACGTCGGCCCAGCTCAGCGTCGGGTAATTGAAGATGCTGGAGTACTTGGCACGGCCGGCGAGCAGCTGGTCGATGAGCTCGGCGCGCGAGACGCCGAGCGTCTCGGCAGCGCTGTAGAGGTAGGCGCCGTGACCGCCCTCGTCCTGCACCTTGGCGATCAGGATCGCCTTGCGCAGCAGCGTCGGGGCGCGCGTAATCCAGTTGCCCTCGGGGAGCATGCCGACGATCTCGGAGTGCGCGTGCTGCGAGATCTGCCGGATGAGCGTCTGGCGGTACGCGTCCGGCATCCAGTCCTTCGGCTCGATCTTCTCCTCGGCCTCGATGCGCGCCTCGAAGCGCCGCAGCCGCTCCGCATCGTCGGGCGTGGATTCCGTGGCGGGCCGGACGCCCGGCTCGGTCAGACCCTGGGTGTACATGGGAAACGCCATCCTCCCGAAAGCCGAGCGCGATGATTCTGACACGGGTTATTGCGGGTGACAATCATTTCTGTGTCAGAATGCCGCGCTTCCGCTTGCTGCGGCACCGCATGGTTAAGCGCCCGGATCCGACCGCCGCCCTGCTCTCCCGATTTCGCCGGCAGCGGCCGCTGCGGACGGGGTCGCTGATCGTCACGATCTTCGGCGATTTGCTGGCCCCGCGCGGCGGCGCGATCTCGCTCGGATCCCTGATCAAGCTCCTGGCGCGCTTCGGCCCGACCGAGCGCCTGGTGCGCACCTCGGTGGCCCGGCTCGCCCACGACGGCTGGCTCGAGGGCCGCCGCGCGGGCCGCCTGAGCGAGTACCGCCTGTCGGGAACCGGCCGGCAGCGCTTCCAGGACGCCACGCGCCGGATCTATGCCGGCCCGGCGCCCGACTGGCCCGGACGCTGGACGCTGGTGCTGCTCGCGGGCGTCGACGCGCCCGCGCGCACGCGGGTGCGCGACCTGCTGAGGTGGGAGGGCTTCGGCGAGCCCGAGTCCGGGCTCCTCGCACACCCGGCGTTCGCCGCGGCGGACGCGCGCGCACTGCTCGGCCGCGACCATGCGGGCGACGGTGCGATCGTGCTCGAGTCGCGCGCCGGCTCCGAATGCGACGATCTGCGGCTCGTGGAGCGCGGCTGGGACCTGTCCGAGCTCGCGGCGCGCTACCTGCGCTTCATCGACGCGTTCGAAGCGGTGCGCGCCTGGTCGCGCGAGCCATCCCTGCCGGCCGATGCGTTCGTCGTGCGGACCCTGCTGATCCACGAATACCGCAAGATCCATCTGCGCGATCCGCTGCTGCCTCCCGCGCTGCTGCCCGGCCACTGGCCGGGCACCCGAGCCTACGAGCTGTGCCGTGCGATCTACGAGGGCGTGTTCGCTGCCGCCGAGCGCCACCTGAGCGCCACGGCGGCGCGGCTCGATGGTCCACTGCCCGCGCCGGAGCCCGCGATCTACCGACGCTTCGCCGGCCTGCCACGCGGCGGCTAGCGATCAACGGTTGCCGGGAACCGCCGCCGGACATAGGCTGACAGCCTGACCGGCGCGATGCGCCCTGCGCCGCGGCTGCAACCTCGACGCGGACTGCCGCCATGACCGTGAATCCCAGCGCCCCGCCCGGCGCCGTGCCGACCGACGCCGCCGAATCGGATCCCGGCCGGCTGCGCTGGATGGTCGGCAGCCCGCCCGCACCCGAGCGCATCATCCGCTTCGAGGACGAGAGCTTCCTGCGTTTCCCGATGTGGCGCTGGAGCTTCTCGCACTGGCGCGAGCTCGTGCCGACGGTGGGCGTGGCACGCGGCTCGCGCCCCGCACGGGCGCTGCCGGTCGCGCTGCGCGACGACCTCGACGCGATCGCCTTCCAGCCGCTCGGTGCCACCCGATCCGTGACCTGGGCGGATTCGCTGGCGGCGAACTACACGGATGGCATTCTCGTCCTGCACCGCGGCCGCATTGTCTACGAGCGCTACTTCGGG
>JAFEDP010000079.1 GCA_018241545.1 Pseudomonadota bacterium | reverse complement strand
GGTAGGCGAAGTAGCCGGCGGCGAGCAGCGCGAGCACCGCGGCAGCCGCCAGCGCCGGCACCAGCGGCGCGGGTGTCCTCAGCGTTCCCTGCTGCAGCACCATCGTGTCTTCCATGGCCGCCAGCATGCCGCGCCGCGCGCGGCGCATCCGTGACGAGCGCACGGCCGGGGCGCGCGCGAGTGCGAGCGCGTTCACAAGTTCGCTGAACGGAATTCGTCAGCGCCGCCGGACCGCGGCGTCGGAGACGAACGGGTTGGCACGGCGCTCGTCGCCGAAGGACGACAGCGGCCCGTGGCCGGGCAGGAAGCGCACGTCGTCGCCGAGCGGGAACAGCTTGTCGCGGATCGAGTGGATCAGCGCCGCGTGGTCGCCGCCCGGGAAGTCGGTGCGCCCGATCGAGCCCTGGAACAGCACGTCGCCGACGATCGCGAGCCGGCTCGGCACGTGGAAGAACACCACGTGCCCGGGCGTGTGCCCCGGGCAGTGGATCACCTCGAGTTCCAGCGAGCCGACCCGGACGCGGTCGCCATCGCCGAGCCAGCGGTCCGGCTCGAACGCGCCCTCGCTCGCGATGCCGAACATCCGCCCCTGCTCGGCGAGGCCCTCGATCCAGAACCGGTCGCCCGGATGCGGGCCCTCGATCGGCAGGCCGGTGCGGCGCTTGAGCTCCGCGGTCGCGCCGGCGTGGTCGATGTGCGCGTGCGTCAGCAGGATGCGCTCCAGTGTCACGCCGTGGCGCGCCGCGAGCTCGAGCACGGCGTCGAGGTCCCCGCCGGGGTCGACGACCGCGCCGCGCGCGGTCGTCGCGTCCCAGAGCACGGAGCAGTTCTGCTGGAAGGGCGTCACCGGCACGACGGCGACGCGCAGCGCGGGGGCGGCGGCCATGGCGCAACGATGCCGGAAGCGCGGATCAGGCGGAAGGGGCCGGGGCTCCCCGCTCGGCGAGCGCGCGGCGGATCCGCGGCCAGAAGTGCGCCACGAGCGGCCACAGGGCGAGCCCGCGCAGCGCGAGGCGCAGCACGCGCCGCGGCCGGCCGAGGAACACGAGCGCCGCGCCGCCGACGAGCAGTGCGCGGCCACCGCCGCTCTGCGCCAGCGCCACCAGGCGGTCGGCGATCCGGAAGCGCAGCCCGAGCGCTGCGGCGTCGGCGCTCAGGTCATCGCGCAGGCGCGCGCTGCGGGCGGTCAGGACCTCGCGGCGCGCGGCCAGCTGGGCGCGGCGGCGCATCACGGCGCCTCGCCTTCGAGCGCCTCGGCGTCGCGCCTGAGCTCACCGACCGTCGCCGCGAGGAAGCGCGGCCGCTGCCGCAGCCGGCGGCGGACGACGAGCCCCGCGGCGAGCGCGGTCGCCGCGAAGCTCGCGGTCACGAGGCCGGCGGCCAGCAGGCGATGCCCGTCCCAGAACGCGATCACGACCGTGAGCGCGAGCAGCAGCACCGTCAGCGAGGCGAAGAAGATCGCGGCGATGGACCACAGCAGCACGCCCGCGGCGTGCTCGATCTGCTCCTCGATCTCGACGCCCACGAGCTCGAGGCGCGTGTGCACGAGCGCAAGCAGCGTCGCCAGCATGCGGCGCAGCGACGCGAACAGCCCCGTGTCGGCCGGCGCGGCCACGGCTCAGCGCCGGCCGATCATCAGCCCGATCACGACGCCGACGGCGGCGGCGATGCCGATCGACTGCCAGGGGTTGTCGCGCACGTAGCGCCCGGCGTCGTCGGCGGCGGCGCGCGCGCGCGCCTCGATCTCCTTCTCGAGCTTCTCCAGGCGCTCGCGCGCCTGCTCGACGGACTCGGCGGCCCGCGCCCTCACGTCGCGGGCCTTGTCGCCCGCCTCGCCGGCGGTCGCCGACAGCAGCGCCTCGGCGTCCGCAACGACAGTGCGCAGGTCGTCCATCAGCTTGCGCGTGGTGGCATCGCTCATGACTGTGCTCCCGCTCTAGCCGGTCGGCCCGAAAATGCTAGCGTCCCGCCGCGGGGCCGGCATCCGCACATGCCGGGGCACCCAAGGCGTTGATATTAAATGGGTTTCTGGCTCTCCAGCCAGGGCCCGAGCAGCGCGACCGCGCGCTCGACCTCGGCCGGGCGCAGCGCGAAGGACAGGCGCAGCGTGCGCCGTCCGTGCACCGGGTCGAAATCGATCCCGGGCGCGGTCGCGACCCCGGTCTCCTCGAGCAGGCGCAGGCAGAACGCGAGGCTGTCGTCGGTCAGGTGGCCGACGTCGGCGTAGAGGTAGAACGCTCCATCCGGCGGCGCCACCCGCGTGATGCCGGCCGCCGCCAGCGCCGCGATCAGCCGGTCGCGGTTGGCGCGGTACTCGGCCACGCACGCGGCGAGCTCGGCCGGGTCGTCGAAAGCCGCCAGCGCCGCGTACTGGGCGATCGTCGGCGGGGTCAGGAAGAAGTTGATCACGTACGGCGTCAGGTGCGCGACCAGCGGCTCCGGCACCACCATCCAGCCGAGGCGCCAGCCCGGCATGCGGTACAGCTTCGAGAAGCTGTTGATGACGATCGCGCCGTCGTCGACCTCGAGCGCGGAGACCGCGCGCGGCCCGTAGCTGATGCCGTGGTAGATCTCGTCGGACACGAGCACGAGCCCGCGCTCGCGGCACACCTGGGCGAGCGCGGCGAGCTCCTCGCCGCCGACCATCGCGCCGGTCGGGTTCGCGGGGCTCGCGACCACCGCCGCGTGCAGCGGCCCCGGCGCGGCGGCGAGCGCCGCGGCGGTCAGGCGGTAGCCGGTCGCCGGCCCGCAGTCGATCTCGACGGCGACGCGACCGAGCCCGGTCAGCGCGTTGCGGTACGCCGGGTAGCCGGGCCGGCCGACCGCGACCCGGTCGCCGGGCGCGGTCAGCGCCGCGAACACCGCGACCAGCGCCGCGCTCGCGCCGTTGGTCAGCAGGATCCGCTCGGGCGCGACCTCCACCCCGTAGGTCTCGCGGTAGTGGCGCGCGATCCGCGCCACGAGCTCGCGCGACTCGACGTAGCCGACCGGATCGGCCTCGAGCGCGGCGCGCGCCGCCGCGCGCGCGGTTGGTGGCGTGCCGGCGGTCGGCTGGCCGAAGTGCATCGGCACGATCGCGCGGCCGGCGCGGGCCAGCTCGCCGGCGCGGCGGGCGATGCGCCCCGTCCAGAAGGGCGCGACCGGCGCGCCGCGCGGCTTCGGTCCGTGCCCGCTCATGCGGTTTCCCCGCGTCGCTCGACGTCGATCAGCAGCCACAGCGCGGCGCTCGTCAGTGCGAAGCCGACGCCGGTGGCGAGTGCGCCCGGCCAGTTGTGGGCGTCGGCGAGCCGCGCCACGATCGGCGTGCCGATGATGCCGCCGAGGTTGCCGCCCATGTTGAGGATGCCGGTGGCGGCGCTGGCGCGCTCGCGCGTCACCCAGAACGTCGCGCCCCAGAACGCGGCCTCGGTCATCTGCACGCAGCCGAAGCACCCGGCGAGCGCCGCGACCGCCACGTACGGGTCGGCGGCGCGCGCCGCCGCGAGCAGCAGCGCGGCCGAGAGCGGCAGCACCACGAGCGGCACGATCCGAAAGCCCCAGCGCGCGCCGAAGCGCGCGCAGGCGCCGTCGCATACGATCCCGCCGAGCGTCGCGCAGCTCGCGCCGACCAGCAGCGGTATCGAGGCCAGCGCGCCGCCGGCCAGCAGCGTCAGGTGGCGCTCCTCGATCAGGTACAGGAAGCTCCACTGGTTGAAGAAGTAGAACACGTAGTTCATCAGCAGGTAGCCGAGCGACAGCAGCAGCACGTTGCGGTCGCCGAGCACCCGCCCGACCTCGGACCAGGACACGCGCGGCGCGCCGGTGACGCGCGGCTCGGGCTCGATCTCGGCGAGCTCGGCGGCGGTCACCGAGGCGTGCTCGCGCGGTGCGTTGCGCACGTACGCCCACCACCAGGCGGCCAGCAGCGCGGTCGGCACGCAGGTCGCGTACAGCGCGCTGCGCCAGCCGTGCGCCTGCATGAGGGCGGCGATCACCGGAGGGGCGGCCGCCGCGCCGAGGCTGAGGCCCGTGACCTGCAGGCCGTTCATCAGCGACCAGCGCCGCGGCGGGAACCAGGCCTGCACGATGCCGGCGTTCGAGGGGAACAGCGGCCCCTGCCCGACGCCGACCAGCGCCTGCGCGAGACCGAGCGCCAGCAGCAGCACGATCCCGGCCGCGAGGCCCGGCACGAAGGCGGTGGCCGCGGTGCCGGCCGTGGAGATCACGAGGCAGGCGAGCGTGGTGCGCCGCGCGCCGAGGCGCTGGGCGAGCAGCCCGCCCGGATACTGCAGCAGCGTGTACGGGACCAGGAAGGCGGTGAACAGGTAGCCGAGGTCGGTCTTGGTGAGGCCGAGCTCCGGCATCATCTGCGCGCCGGCGACGCCGACCGCGCGGCGCTCGAGGTAGGCGGTGAACGCCGCCGCGAACACCCCGGCGAAGATCAGCCAGCGGACGCGCAGCGCCGGCGGCAGGTCGGTCGGGGGACCATCGGTCGGCATGCGCAGGGGGCCTCGCGGGCGGCCGCTGCCGGCCGGGTCGGCGTACCTTATGCGAGGCGCGGCAAGAGCGAAAGCGCGCGGCGGGGCCAGGAGCCCCGCCGCGCCGCCCCGCTCACTCGACGTCGAACTTGACGCCCTGGGCGAGCGGCAGCGTCGAGGAGTAGTTGACCGTCTGCGTCTGGCGCCGCATGTAGGCCTTCCAGGCGTCCGAGCCCGACTCGCGGCCGCCGCCGGTCTGCTTCTCGCCGCCGAAGGCGCCGCCGATCTCGGCGCCGCTCGGCCCGATGTTGACGTTGGCGATGCCGCAGTCGCTGCCCTCGGCGGACAGGAACAGCTCCGCCTCCGACAGGTTCTGCGTGATCAGGCTCGAGGACAGGCCCTGCACCACGGCGTTGTTGCCGTCGATGGCCTGCTCGATCGACTGGTAGCGGAACACGTACAGGATCGGCGCGAAGGTCTCGCGCTCGGAGGCCTCAATGGGCGCGGCGAGCTCGACCAGCGCCGGGCGCACGTAGTAGCCGGCCTCGTGGCCGGCCACCGTGACGCGCTCGCCGCCGTGCACCGTTGCGCCCGCGGCGCGCGCCGCGGCGAGCGTTGCCTGCATCGCCTCGAACGCCGCGCGGTCGATCAGCGGACCGACCAGCGTGTCCGGCGCGAACGGGCTGCCGACCCTGAGGCTCGCGTAGGCGCGCCGGAGGCGCGCGAGCAGCGCGTCGTAGCGCGACTCGTGCACGTACAGGCGCCGCAGCGTCGTGCAGCGCTGGCCGGCGGTGCCGGCGGCGGCGAAGGTGATCGCCCGCACCGCCAGGTCCTCGCTGGCCGAGGGCGCGACGATCATCGCGTTGTTGCCGCCGAGCTCGAGCAGCGAGCGGCCGAAGCGGCCGGCGACCTTGACCGCGACCTCGCGGCCCATGCGCGTGCTGCCGGTCGCCGACACGAGCGGGATGCGCGCGTCCTCCGCCAGCCACTCGCCCACCGGGCGCGCACCCTGCACGAGCTGCGCGAGGCCCGCCGGCGCGTCGCCGAAGTCGCGGATCACCGACTCGAGCACGCGCTGCAGCGCGAGCGCCGTCAGCGGCGTCTTCTCGGAGGGCTTCCACACCACCGGATTGCCGCACACGAGCGCAAGCGCCGCGTTCCACGACCAGACCGCCATCGGGAAGTTGAAGGCGGTGATGATCGCCACGGGGCCGAGCGGGTGCCAGCGCTCCAGCATGTGGTGGCGGGGGCGCTCGGAGGCGATCGTGAGTCCGTACAGCTGGCGCGACAGGCCGACGGCGAAGTCGCAGATGTCGATGACCTCCTGCACCTCGCCGGCCGCCTCGCTGCCGATCTTGCCGACCTCGAGCGTGATGAGCTCGGCGAGCGCCGGCTTGTGGCGCCGGACGGCCTCGCCGAACAGGCGCACCAGCTCGCCGCGGCGCGGCGCCGGCACCGCGCGCCAGCTGGCGAACGCGGTGCGGGCGCGCTCGAGCGCGGCGTCGTAGTCGGCGCGCGACGTGCTCGCCACGCGGCCGAGCAGACGCCCGTCGACGGGCGAGCGGCTCTCGAGGTCGCCGGCCGTGAGGCGCGACAGCTCGAAGCCGACGGCCGCGAGGCTCGCGGCGGGCGCCTGCGCGGCGCTCACCGCGGCGCTCGAGGACTGGCTCGGGCCGTACCTCGAGGGCGTTCGGCGCCGCGACCACCTCGCGCGCCTCGACCTCGCCTCGATCCTGCGCGCGGGGCTCGCGCACGCCGAGGCGCAGGCGCTCGAGCGGCTCGCGCCCGCGCAGCTCACGGTGCCGAGCGGCTCGCGCGTGCCGATCGACTACGCCGCCGACCCGCCGCGCATCGCCGTGCGCCTGCAGGAGGTGTTCGGGCTGGCCGCGACGCCGGCGGTCGCAGGCGGGCGCGTGCGGCTCGCGGTCGAGCTGCTGTCACCGGCGCGGCGCCCGGTGCAGCTGACCCGCGACCTCGAGAGCTTCTGGGCGCGCGGCTACGCCGAGGTCCGCCGCGAGCTCAAGGGCCGCTACCCGAAGCACTACTGGCCCGAGGATCCGCGCGTCGCCGAGCCGACGGCGCGCGTGCGGCCGGGGCCGCGCCGGCCGTCGGGCTAGCGGCGGCCGGCGCCGCGCATGTGGCGGTGCACGAACAGCCAGTAGAGGCCGCCGAGCACCACGACGGCGCCCGCGAGCCACAGCGAGACGCGGCGCAGGTCGCCGCGCAGCAGCGCCTCGTCGGCGCCGGCCGCGACGCCGACCCAGCACAGCACCGCGCTCCACAGCGCCGAGCCGGCCAGCGTCGCAAGGCTGTAGCGGCCGTAGGGCAGCCGCACGAGGCCGGCCGGGATGCCGATCAGGTGGCGGATCACCGGCAGCAGGCGCGACGCGAACACCCCGTACGGGCCGAAGCTCGCCGACCAGCGCTCGGCCGCCTCGAGCTTGGCCGGCGGCACCAGCAGGTAGCGCCCGTAGCGCTGCAGCAGCGGGCGCCCGAGCAGCCGCGCGAGCGCGTACATGAGGCTCGCGCCGGCCCACGAGCCGAGCGCGCCCGCCGCGACGAGCCCCGGCAGGCTCATGCGCCCGGTCGTCACCGCGAGGTGCGCCGCCGGCGGGATCACCAGCTCCGACGGCAGCGGCACGACCGAACTCTCCACGGCCATCAGCAGCGCGACCAGGGCGTAGCCGCCCGAGTCGAGCGCGCCGAGGTACCAATCGATGAAGTGCTGGATCACGGCCCGCTCCCCGCGTGTGCCGGGCGGCACCTTAACCGATAATGCGCTCCCGGTCAGGCGCGCCCCGTCGCGCCGGGAGCCCGCAATGCCCGCCCGCCGCCCACCCGCCCTGCTGCTCGCCGTGCTCGCCCTCGCCTTCGCCCTCGCCAGCGTCGCGGGGCGGGCGCAGACCGCCGGCTCCGCCGAGATCCGCGCGCGCCGCGACGGCGCCGCCGAGGTCAGCTGGCGCGCCCCCACGGTCGCGACCGAGCCTTTCGCGCTGCGCCTGCTCGCCGTCAACGACCTGCACGGCCAGCTCGAGCCGCATGCCACCGTCGGCGGCAACGGTGCGAGCCGGCGCATCGGCGGCGCCGCGGTGCTGGCCGCCTACCTCGCGCAGGAGCGTGCGCTCGCCAAGGGGCGCACGCTGACGCTGATCGCCGGCGACTCGATCGGCGCGAGCGCACTGGTGTCGGGGCTGCTGCACGACGAGCCGACGATGGCGGTGCTCGACGAGCTCGCCGACGGCGACTGCCCACGGCTCGGACGCGACTGGCCGGCGCGGCCGGCGCTGGTCGCGACCCGCTGCCACACGCTGAGCACCGTCGGCAACCACGAGTTCGACCGCGGCCCGGCCGAGCTCGAGCGCCTGCTGTACGGCGGGCGCCACCCGGACGGCACCGGGCTCGAGCGCGACTGGCGCGGCACGCGCGTGCCGTTCCTGGCGGCCAATGTGGCGCACCGCGACGGGCGGCCGTTCCTGCCGGCCGCGGCCGTGGTCGACTTCGAGGGCGTGCACATCGGCGTGGTCGGCGCCGTGACCGCCGACACGCCGGGGCTGGTCGCGGCCGACCGCCTCGGCGACCTCGCCTTCAGCGCCGAGGTGGGCCCCGTGAACGCCGCCGTGGCGGCGCTGCGCGCCGCCGGCGTGCGCACGGTCGTGCTGCTGATCCACGAGGGCCTCGAGTCGCCGGCCACGCCGCAGCCGACGCCGGTGTACCCCGACGAGCTGCACGGCGGCCTCGCCGCCGTGCTGCGCGGGCTCGATGGCGGCGTCGATGTCGTGGTCGCCGGCCACACCCACAAGGCCAACAACCTGCTGGTGCCCCTCAAGGACGGCACGCTCGCGCTGGTCGCGCAGGCACGCTCCTACGGTACCGCCTACAGCGCCATCGACCTCGTGCTCGACCGCGCCACCGGCGCGGTCGTCGAGAAGTCGGCCCGCATCCTGACGACCTGGGGCGACGAGGGGCCGGGGCTCGCGCCCGCCCGGCGCGTCGCGCGCATCGTCGAGCGCGCCGCGCGCGCGACCGCCGCGGTCAAGGACCGGCCGGTGGCGAGCGCGGCGGCGCCGATCCGCCGCGGCGAGGCGAGCGACCCCGAGTCCGCGCTCGGCGACCTGGTCGCCGACGCCGAGCGCGCCGTGACCGGCGCCGAGGTCGCGATCGTCAACGCCGGCGGGCTGCGCAACGACATCGAGGCCGGCCCCGTCAGCCACGGCGCGCTCTACGACGTGCTGCCGTTCGGCAACGTGCTGGTGCGCGTGAGCCTCACGGGCGCTGAGCTGCTGGAGCTGCTCGAGGAGCAGTGGAGCGGCGCGCACGCCGCCGCGCCGCGCTTCCTGCGCGTGTCGGGGCTGCGCTACGTCTACGACCCGTCGCAGCCACGCGGCCGCCAGGTGGTCGCCGTCGAGGACGCCGCCGGCGAGCCGCTCGACCCGGCGCGCCGCTACCGCGTGGTCGTCAACGACTTCCTGCTGCACGGCGGCGACCACTACTCGGCGCTGGCCGCGGCCCGTGACGCGACGCCGCTCATGACCGACCTCGAGGCGCTCGAGGCCTGGGCGGCGCGCGCGCGCGCGCCGCTGCAGGCGCACGCCGACGGCCGCGCCCGCCCGTTCGACGCGCGGCCGGCGGTTATCGAGCGATAACCGCAAGTTCAGCGGCGCGCCTTGCCGGCGCCGCGCCCGGCCCCGTATAAGATCCCGCCCCCCGCCACCGGACCCCGCCATGCACCTCGAGACCCTCGCCGTCCACGCCGGCTACGCCCCCGACCCGACCACCAAGGCGGTCGCGGTGCCGATCTACCAGACGACCTCCTACGCCTTCGACGACACGCAGCACGCCGCAGACCTCTTCGACCTCAAGGTCGCCGGCAACATCTACACGCGCATCATGAACCCGACCACCGACGTGCTCGAGAAGCGCCTCGCCGCGCTCGAGGGCGGGGTCGGCGCGCTCGCGCTCGCCTCCGGACAGGCGGCGATCACCTATGCGCTGCAGACGATCGTCGAGGCCGGCCAGAACGTGGTGAGCTCGGCGACGCTGTACGGCGGCACCTACAACCTGTTCGCGCACACGCTGCCGCAGTTCGGCATCCAGGTGCGCTTCGCCGACCACCGCGACCCGGCCAGCTTCGAGCGCCTGATCGACGCGCAGACGCGCGCGATCTACTGCGAGTCGGTCGGCAACCCGCTCGGCAACATCACCGACTTCGAGGCGCTCGCGGCGATCGCGCATCGCCACGGCATCCCGCTGATCGTCGACAACACGGTGCCGTCGCCGGCGCTGTGCCGGCCGTTCGAGCACGGCGCCGACATCGTCGTCCACTCGCTGACCAAGTACCTCGGCGGCCACGGCAACTCGATCGGCGGCGCGCTGATCGACAGCGGCCGCTTCCCGTGGGCCGAGCACGCCGACAAGTTCCCGCGCCTCAACACGCCGGACGTCTCGTACCACGGCGTCGTCTACACCGCGGCCTTCGGCCCGGCCGCCTACATCGGCCGCGCACGCGTCGTGCCGCTCAGGAACATGGGCGCGGCGCTGTCGCCGTTCAACAGCTTCCTGATCCTGCAGGGCATCGAGACGCTGGCGCTCAGGATGGACCGGATCTGCGACAACTCGCTCGCGGTCGCGCGCTTCCTCTCGGGCCACCCGAAGGTCCGCTGGGTGCGCTACGCCGGGCTGCCAGGCGACGAGTCGCACGCGCTCGCACGCCGCTACCTCGGCGGGCGCGCGTCCGGGATCCTGACCTTCGGCGTCGAGGGCGGGCGCGCGGGCGGCGCGCGCTTCCAGGACGCGCTCAAGCTCTTCACCCGCCTCGTCAACATCGGCGACGCCAAGTCGCTCGCCTGCCACCCGGCCAGCACCACGCACCGCCAGCTCGACGCCGCCGAGCTCGCGCGCGCCGGCGTCAGCGAGGACATGGTGCGCCTGTCGGTCGGCATCGAGCACGTCGACGACCTGCGCGCCGACCTCGAGCAGGCGCTGGCCGCGGTCTGAGGGGCGCCGCCGTGCGTGCCGGCGCGCTCGCGGTCGCCGCGCTGCTGGGCCTCGCCTGGCTGGCGAGCTTCGTGCCGCCCGCGCTGCCGCCGCTCGCCGCCGGCCACTGGCCGGCCGAGTGGGCGCGCC
>JAFEDP010000799.1 GCA_018241545.1 Pseudomonadota bacterium | reverse complement strand
ATGTCGGTCAGGACCGGGGATGGGGACTGGTGAGGCGAGGGCAGAGGCGAGCGGCACACGATCGACCCGGGATGCGCGCGCAGCGCCTCGTCGGCCTCGGCCTGTTCGTGCTCGCCGCGCCGGTCGTGGCCGCCGACGCCGAGACGACGCCGGAAGGGGCCTTGCCCGAGGTCGTCGTCACCGCCCCGCTGCCGGGCGCGGACCAGCGCCTCGCCGAGGTGCCGGCCAACATCCAGCGCGTGACCGCGGAGCAGCTCGATCGCGGCCGCGCGCGAAGCGCCGCCGATGCGCTTAACCAGCGCATCGGCAGCGTGAGCCTCAACGACACCCAGGCCAGTCCGTTCCAGCCGGACGTCAACTTCCGCGGCTTCACCGGCTCGCCGGTGCTCGGGACGCCGCAGGGCGTCTCGGTGTTCGTCGACGGCGTGCGGGTCAACGAGGCGTTCGGCGACGCCGTGAACTGGGACCTGATCCCGCAGGCCGCAATCGCGAGCCTCGAGGTGAGCCCGGGCTCCAACCCGGTGTTCGGCCTCAATACGCTGGGCGGGGCCATCGTGGTCGCCACCAAGCGTGGCTTCGATGCCGCGGGCACCGGCGCCGAGCTCGAGGGCGGCTCCTTCGGCCGGCGCGTCGCGCAGGTCGATTCCGGCGGCCACGGCGAGCGCCTCGACTACTTCGTTGCCGCGAACGCGTTCGACGACGATGGCTGGGGTGCGCACAACCCGAGTCGCCTGCGCCAGGGCTTCGGCAAGGTCGGCTACCGCGACGAGGTGAACGACGCGACCCTCGCGCTGACGTCCGCGGACAGCCGGCTGCAGGGCAACCAGACACTGCCGCGGTCGATGCTGTCCGATCCCCGCCAGGCCTACACCTGGCCGGACGCGCAGACCAACGCGATCGCCTTCGCCGACTTCAATGCCACGCAGCGCCGCGGTCCGGCGTGGACGCTGTCGGAGACGCTCTACTACCGCAAGGTCAGCACCGGCGTTCTCAACAGCAACGTCAACGCCGACTTTGACCCGGCTCTGCCGGCGGGACCGGGCAACGAGCCGACCGGCAACGCCATCGAGCAGATCGACCAGTACCGCGCGGGCGCCGCGCTGCAGCTCGTCGGGCGCGGCGCCGTCGCCG
>JAFEDP010000798.1 GCA_018241545.1 Pseudomonadota bacterium | reverse complement strand
GGGTCGCCGCGGCCGGCGCGGCGCCGAGGGAGTTCAGCACCGCGCGCCCGGCTTTGACTGTGATCCAGGTCGCGGACCGGCGCGGCGGTGCGCGTCAGAGCGCGGCGCGCGACGGTCGCTCGGCGACGTGCAGCCAGACGCCGAGCGCCATCGCCGCGGCCGCCGCGGCGAGGCGGCCGGTCAGGGGCTCGGCGAGTGCCGCGATCGCGAGCGCGGAGCCGGCGAACGGCGCCACCGCGAACAGCGCGCCGGTGCGCGCCGCGCCGAGCTCGCGCAGGCCGCGCATGTAGAGGCCGAAGCTGAGCCCGTAGCTGATCGCGCCGATCGCGAGCGCCGCGAGCACGGTGCGCGCGCCCGGCAGGGCCGCGCCGCCCGCGAGCGCGAGCAGGGTGTTGCAGCCGCCCGCGACCAGGCCCTTGGTCAGGCCCACGAAGCGCGCATCGGCGTGGGCGATGCGCCGGGTCGCGTTGTTGTCGATCGCCCAGGCGAGGCAGGCGCCGAGCACGGCGAGCGTCGGCGCGAGCGCCGCCGGCGCGAGGCCGCCGCCGCCGAGCAGCGCCGAGCCGCCGGTGATCAGCGCCAGCCCGGCGAACAGGCGCCGGCCATAGCGCTCGCCGAACCAGAAGCGCGCGATCAGTGCCGTCAGCACCACCTCGGCATTGAGCAGCAGCGAGGTGACCGTCGCCGGGGAGCGGGCGAGTCCCCAGAAGAGCAGCCACGGCGCCACCGCGCCACCGAGCCCGACCGCGAGCGCGAGCCAGCCGAGCTCGCCGCGCGCGAGGTGCGGCGCGGGCGCTCCCCGCACGAGGAAGGCGGCGCCGAGCGCCCCACCCATGCCGAGGTAGAGCAGACCGGCGGCGAGCGCCGGGTCGAGCGCGCCGAGCAGTCCCTTGACCGCCGGCGTGCCGAGCCCGAACAGCAGCGCCGCGACGAGCACGGCGGCGACCGCCGACCCGTGCGCAGCGGTGCCGGGGCCGGGCGGGGCGTGCGTGGCCATGAGGGCATGATGCCCGGCGGACCCGGGCCCGGCCAGCGACCCGCACGGGCGCTCGCGGCGGGTAGACTCGTCTGAGGGCGCGGCGCGCGCCCCGCGGGAGGGACGGTGGGCCTCGATCGACGCAGGTTCCTGGGCTCGAT
>JAFEDP010000797.1 GCA_018241545.1 Pseudomonadota bacterium | reverse complement strand
GGTCGCGCGCCTGCGCGAGGTGCGCGGGCGGTGGCGGGTCGAGCCAGGCGAGCGCCTCGGCGCCGCTGCCCCAGGCGGCGAGGTCGAGCGCGAGCGGCGCGAGGTCGGCCTCGAGCACCTCCGGCGCGGTCGCCGGGGGCAGGCGCCGCTCCGCGGCCTCGGTGTAGACGCGGTAGCAGACGCCCGGGGCCAGGCGCCCGGCGCGGCCGCGCCGCTGCTCGGCGCTCGCCAGCGACACCGGCAGCGTCTCGAGCCGGCTGAGCCCGCTGCCCGGATCGAAGCGCGCGCGGCGCGCGAGCCCGGAGTCGACGACCACGCGTACGCCCTCGATCGTCAGCGAGGTCTCGGCGATGCTGGTCGCGAGCACGACCTTGCGGGCGCCGGGCGCAGCCGGCGCGAGCGCGCGGTCCTGCGCCTCGGGCGGCAGTTCGCCGTAGAGCGGCAGCAGCGCCGTGCCCGGCGGCAGCCCGCCCTCGGCGAGGCTGCGCTCGACGCGGCGGATCTCGGCGGCGCCCGGCAGGAACACCAGCACGTCGCCCGGCTCCTCGCCGAGCGCCCGGCGCACGGTGGCGGCGACCTCGCGCTCGAGGTGCTCCGGGTCGCGGCGCGCGTGGCGCACGGCCACCGGGTGCAGCCGCCCGGCGCTCGTGATGCGCGCCGCCTCGCCGAGCAGGCGCGCCACCGCCGCGCCGTCGAGCGTCGCCGACATCACCAGCAGCCGCAGGTCCGGGCGCAGGTGGCGCTGCGCGTCGTGCGCGAGCGCGAGGCCGAGGTCGGCCGCGAGGCTGCGCTCGTGGAACTCGTCGAAGATCAGGAGCCCGGTGTCCTCGAGCGCCGGGTCGGCCTCGAGCAGGCGCCCGAGCACGCCCTCGGTGACCACCTCGATGCGGGTGGCGCGCGACACCCGGGTCTCGAGCCGCATCCGGTAGCCGACGCGCCCGCCCGGCGCCTCGCCGAGCGTGGCCGCGAGCCGCGCGGCGACCGCGCGCGCGGCGAGGCGGCGCGGCTCGAGCATCACGATCTTGCGGCCAGCGAGCCAGGGCTCCTCGAGGAGCGCGAGCGGCACCGCGGTGCTCTTGCCGGCGCCGGGCGGCGCCTCGAGCACCGCCGCGGGGCCCGCGGCGAGCGCGGCGCGCAGCGCCGGCA
>JAFEDP010000796.1 GCA_018241545.1 Pseudomonadota bacterium | reverse complement strand
CTACGTGCTGGCGCGCTCCGGCGTCAGGCTCGCCGGCGATGCGCCGCCGGTGAGCTACGCGATGAGCTGCTGGTTCCGTGGCCGGCACGTGCCGCACCTCGTGGTGCAGACCGACGACGGCCCGATGACGGTCATGGTGCTGCCGCACGAGACGGTGGCGGGTCCGGTGCAGGTCGACGAGGGCGGCTATCGCGTCGTGATCGTGCCGGCGGCGCGTGGCGCGGTGGCGGTGCTGACCGAGGGTCCGGTCGCGGCCGACCACATCGGTGCGGTGGTCGCGCGCTTCGTCGACTCGCTCCGGTTCACGGGCTGAGGCACCCGCCGGCACAGCGCCTCGCCCTGGTCGCGCACGGCGCCGTCCACCGTCAGGAACCGCCAGCGATAGCGATCGCGCTCGAGGTCGAGCACCAGCACGCCGTGATCGCGCGCGAACGCCCGGTGGCGCGAGGATAGCGACAGGTCCACGAGGTGCCCGCCGCCGGTGCCCACCACGAACTCGCGCGGGCCGCTCGCGCGCGGCGCGCCGTCGGCGTCCTGCGGCTCGAAGGCCTCGTAGAAGTGCTCGTGACCGGACAGCACCACGTCGGCGCCGGCGGCATCGAGGGCCGCCCACGCGGGCCGCATGCGCGCGCCGTCGCCGCGGTGCAGTCCGGTGGAGTGCAGCGCGCGGTGCCACAGCGCAGCGATGCAACGCCCGTCGCCGGCCATGGCGGCGAGCTCGCCCTCGAGCCACGCCTGCTGGCGCGCGAGCGCCGCGGCGCCAAGCTCGCTGTCGAGGCCGATGATCCACCAGTCGCCGAGCGCCGCGCGGAAGTACGTGCGCCGGCCGTTGCGCGCGCCGAAGTAGGCGAGGAAGTCGCGGGCGCTCCCCGCCACGTAGTCGTGGTTGCCGGGCACCGCGTAGGTGCCGGACCGCAGCCGCCCCCAGGTCGGGCCGTAGCAGGACTCGAGCGTCGCGCGGTCGGCGAGCGGGTAGGCGGCGTCGCCGAGCAGCAGCACCGGTGCGCCGTCCGGGATCAGACGCGCGGTGCGCGCCGCATCGCTGTCCGCGGGCGCGCCGCGCCCGCAGTCGGCCACGTCGCCGGCGGCGTAGGCGGTCACCGCCACGGCGGCCGGCGCGGCCAGCGCCACCGCGAGCGCGAGTGCG
>JAFEDP010000795.1 GCA_018241545.1 Pseudomonadota bacterium | reverse complement strand
TAAAGTGCCGGGTCTGCGGCACCGCCGCCGCCCCACCGAGCGCCGCCGACGATGCCGCCGAGCCCGTCCCCCGAGCACACGCCGATGATGCAGCAGTACCTGGCGCTCAAGGCCGAGTGCCCGGACGTGCTGCTGTTCTACCGGATGGGGGACTTCTACGAGCTCTTCTACGACGACGCGCGCCGCGGCGCGCGCCTGCTGGACATCGCGCTGACCAGCCGCGGCCAGTCGGCCGGCCAGCCGATCCCGATGGCGGGGGTGCCGGTCGCGACGGTGGAGACCTACCTCGCGCGCCTCGTGCGCCTCGGCGAGTCGGTCGCGATCTGCGAGCAGGTGGGCGAGCCCGGCAAGGGCCGCGGGCCCGTCGAGCGGCGCATCGTCCGCGTCGTCACCCCGGGCACCGTCACCGACGAGGGTCTGCTCGAGGAGCGGCGCGCGACGCTGCTCGCGGCGGTCGCGAGCGCGGCCGGCCGCTGGGGCCTCGCCTGGCTCGAGCTCGCCTCGGGCCGCTTCACGGTCGCCGAGCTGCCGACGCGCGCCGCTCTCGAGGGCGAGCTCGCGCGGCTGCGACCGGCGGAACTGCTGGTCGCGGAGGGCACCGAGGCAGCCACGCTCGAGGGCGCGCGCGCGCGCGCGCCGTGGCACTTCGAGCTCGGCGTCGCGACGCGCCTGCTGACGCAGCAGTTCGGGGTGCGCGACCTCGACGGCTTCGGCTGCGGCGACAAGCCGCTCGCCGTGACCGCGGCCGGCGCGCTGCTGCAGTACGTGCAGGAGACGCAGCGCGCGGCGCTGCCGCACCTCGCCGGGCTCGCGACCGAGGAGCGCGAGGAGGCCGTGCTGATCGACCCGGCGACGCGGCGCAACCTCGAGCTCGAGTCGAGCCTCGCGGGGCGCGAGGAGGCCACCCTGGTCGGGCTCCTCGACCGGACCACGACGCCGATGGGCGCGCGCGAGCTCAGGCGCTGGCTCGGCCGGCCGCTGCGCGATCACGCGCCGCTGCGGCTGCGGCTGCATGCGGTGCGGGCGCTGATCGACGGCGGCCGGCTCGACGAGCTCGGCGCGGCGCTCGCGCAGGTGGGGGACGTCGAGCGCGTCCTGGCGCGGGTGGCGCTGCGCAGCGCCCGGCCGCGCGACCTCGCCCAGCTGCG
>JAFEDP010000794.1 GCA_018241545.1 Pseudomonadota bacterium | reverse complement strand
CCCGCGGCCCTGCGACAGGGTCTGGGCGAGCTGCTGGTCGAACAGGTCCTGGTAGAAGCGCGTCTCGTTGCTGTCGAACAGCCCGTCGCCGAGCTTCGCGTCGCGCATCGACTTCAGCATCATGCCGACGAACAGCGACTCGAACTGCTGCGCGACCGCGCGCAGCGTCTTCGGGTCGGTCGGCGCCTGCTGGCTCGCCACGCGCAGCTGGTCGAGGCCCGAGAAGTCGAGCGCGCTGCGCGCGGCATCGACCGCCGCGGCGGGCGGCAGCAGGCCGGTCGGAACGGCGGTCGCGTCCATGGCGTCCCTCAGATCACGATCAGCTGCGCGTGCAGGGCGCCCGCCTGCTGCAGCGCCTCGAGGATGGCGACGAGGTCGCCCGGTGCCGCGCCGACCTGGTTGATCGCGCGCACGATCTCGTCGAGCGAGACGCCCGGCTCGAACAGGAACATCCGGCTCGCCTTCTGCTGCACGTCGATGGTCGAGTCGGGCGTGACGACGGTCCCGCCACCCTGCGACAGCGCGTTCGGCTGGCTGACCTTCAGTTCCTCCTTGATCGTCACCGTCAGCGAGCCGTGCGACACCGCCGCCGGGCTCACGCGCACGTGGTCGCCGATCACGACCGTGCCGGTGCGGGAATTGATGATCACGCGGGCCGGCGCCTCGCCGGGGTCGACCTCGAGGTTCTCGAGCGCGGCGACGAAGGCCACGCGCTGGCCCGGATCCGCGGGCGCACGCACCCGTACCGAGGCGGCGTCGATCGGCGCGGCGGCGTCGCCGCCCAGCTCCTGGTTCACGCGCGCCGCGAGCCGCGTCGCCGTCGTGAAGTCTGCGGTGTACAGGCTGAGCGTCAGGCTGTCCCCGGCCGCGAAGTTCGAGGGCACGGCGCGCTCGACCGTGGCGCCGTTCGGGACGCGGCCCGAGGTCGGCACGTTGACCGTCACCTTGGAGCCGTCGTTGGCCTGGGCGCCGAAGCCGTTGACGATCAGGTTGCCCTGCGCGACCGCGTAGACCTGCCCGTCGAGGCCCTTGAGCGGCGTCACGAGCAGCGAGCCGCCGCGCAGGCTCTTGGCATTGCCGATCGAGCTCACGGTGACGTCGATGGTCTGGCCGGGCTTGACGAACGGCGGCAGCTCGGCGTGCACGGCGACGG
>JAFEDP010000793.1 GCA_018241545.1 Pseudomonadota bacterium | reverse complement strand
AGCGCCGCGGCGAGCTGCGCCGGGGACAGGTCGCCGGCGCCGAGCGCGACGTAGAGGGCCTCGGGGCTCTTCTCGCCGAGCTCGGCGGCGAGCTCGGCGATCGACGGCGGCGGCCCGCCGCCGCGGCGCGCGAGCTCGCGCTCGACGGTTGCGCGCCCGCTGCGCAGGTGCTCGTCGTAGTCGACCTGGCGGAACCAGGCGCGCACCTTGGCGCGCGCCGACTTGCTGGCGAGGAAGCCGCGGCTCTCGACGAGCCAGTCGCGGCTCGGCTGCGGCTCCTTGCCGGCGATGATCTCGACGCTGACCCCGTTGGCGAGCCGCTGGTCGAGCGGCACCATCCGCCCGTCGACGCGCGCGCCGCGGCAGCGGTGCCCGAGGCTGGTGTGCACGTGGTAGGCGAAATCGAGCGGCGTCGCGCCCTCGGGCAGCTCGACGACGTCGCCCTTGGGGCTGAACACGTAGACGTGCTCGCGGAACAGCGTCGCGCCGACGCGATCGAGCGCGTCCGCCTCGCCGGGCGCCTGCGGCGCGAGCAGCTGGCGCAGCTGCTCGACCTTGCGCTCGAGCGTCGCGTCGCGGGCGCCGCCCTCCTTGTAGCGCCAGTGCGCCGCGACGCCGAGCTCGGCCTTGTCGTGCATCTCGCGGGTGCGGATCTGCACCTCGACCGGCTTGCCGCCGGGGCCGACCACGGCGGTGTGGATCGAGCGGTAGCCGTTGGCCTTGGGGGTCGCGATGTAGTCGTCGAACTCGCCCGGCAGGTAGTGCCACAGGCCGTGCACGACGCCGAGCGCCGCGTAGCAGTCGGCGACCGTGTCGACCAGCACGCGCACCGCGCGCACGTCGTAGAGCTGCTCGAAGGCGAGTGCCTTGCGCTGCATCTTGCGCCAGATGCTGAAGATGTGCTTCGGCCGGCCGTGCACCTCGGCGGCAAGTCCTGCCCGGCCGAGCTCGCCCTCGAGCAGCGACTTGAGCTCCTCGATGTAGCGCTCGCGGTCGCTGCGCTTCTCGGCGAGCGAGGCGGCGATGCGCTTGTACTCGGCGGGCTCGAGGTAGCGGAACGCGTAGTCCTCGAGCTCCCACTTGAGCACGGCGAGCCCGAGGCGGTTGGCGAGCGGGGCGTAGACGTCGCGGGTCTGCAGCGCCAGCCGGCGCC
>JAFEDP010000792.1 GCA_018241545.1 Pseudomonadota bacterium | reverse complement strand
CGCCGCACCGCGACCTGCCTCGTCAACCCGCGCGCCGCGCGCGAGACCGAGCTCGTCTACCGCCCGGCGTCCGCGCCGCGCCGCATCGCCGTCGTCGGCGCCGGGCCCGCGGGCCTGTCCTGCGCCACGGTCGCCGCCGAGCGCGGCCATCGGGTGACCCTGTTCGAGCGCGCCGGCGAGATCGGCGGCCAGTTCAACCTCGCGCGGCGCGTGCCGGGCAAGGAGGAGTTCGCCGAGACGCTGCGCTACTTCCGCCGCCGCCTCGAGCTCACCGGCGTCGAGCTCAGGCTCGGCACCGCCGCCGGCGTCGAGGCGCTCGGCGCGGGCTTCGACACCGTCGTGCTCGCCACCGGCGTCACGCCGCGGCGCCCGGCGATCGAGGGCCTCGATGACCCGCGCGTCGTCGGCTATGCCGACCTGCTCGCCGGGCGCGCCCGCGCCGGCGCGCGGGTCGCGATCATCGGCGCGGGCGGCATCGGCTTCGACGTCGCCGAGTACCTGACGCACCCGGGCGGGCCCGGGACCGCCACCACGCTCGAGGCGTTCGCGGCCGAGTGGGGCATCGACCTCGCGCACGAGGCGCGCGGCGGCCTGCTGCCGGCCGGCGCGGCGCCCGCCCCGCAGCGCGAGGTGTGGCTGCTGCAGCGCAAGGCCAGCAAGCTCGGCGAGGGCCTCGGCAAGACCACCGGCTGGGTGCACCGCCTGCAGCTGCGCCGCCGCGGCGTGCACTTCGTGCCCGGCGTGCGCTACGAGCGGCTCGACGCCGGCGGCCTGCACCTCGTGGTCAACGAGCGGCCGCGCGTGCTCGCGGTCGACACCGTGGTCGTGTGCGCCGGCCAGGACAGCGACCGCTCGCTGGCCGAGCCGCTCGCCGCGCGCGGCCTCGACGTGCGCCTGATCGGCGGCGCCGACGTCGCCGCCGAGCTCGACGCCAAGCGCGCGATCACCCAGGGCGCCGAGCTCGGCGCGGCGCTGTGAACGCCCAGCTCGGCCTGCTCGATGCGCGCGCCGGGCTCGAGCCGTTCGCGGTGCGCGCGAGCCGTCGCGCGCGGCGCCTCACGGTGCGCGTCTACCCGGGCGGGCGCGTGGAGGTCACGGTGCCGACCGGCGCGCGCCCGGGCCTGGTCGCGGACTTCGTGGCGCGCCACCGCGCCT
>JAFEDP010000791.1 GCA_018241545.1 Pseudomonadota bacterium | reverse complement strand
AGCATGGGCACGATGGGCTTCGGCCTGCCGGCGGCGATCGGCGCGCAGTTCGCGCACCCGCAGCGCCTCGTCATCGACATCGACGGCGACGCCTCGATCCGCATGAACCTCGGCGAGCTCGAGACCGTCACGACCTACGACCTGCCGATCAAGGTCGTGGTGCTCAACAACTTCGGCGACGGCATGGTCAAGCAGTGGCAGAAGCTGTTCTTCAAGGGCCGGCTGTCAGCGAGCGACAAGTCGCTGCACAAGAAGGACTTCGTGCGCGCCGCGCAGGCCGACGGCTTCCCGTGGGCCCAGCGCCTCGAGCGCAAGGAGGACGTGCCGCGCGTGGTCGCCGAGTTCATCGGCCACCCGGGGCCGGCCTTCCTCGAGGTGCTGATCGACCCCGATGCCGGCGTCTACCCGATGGTCGGCCCGGGCCAGGCCTACGACGAGATGATCACCGGCGAGCACATCGCCTCGCGCGGCCCCGGCCCGGCCGCGCCGCCCGACGCCAGCGAGATGTTCTAGCTCAGCGCGTGTGCGGCGCGGCGAGCAGCGCGTCGATGCGCGAGGTGAACACCTCCGTCGGCTGGGCACCGACGATCAGCGTGCCCTCGAGCTCGGCGCCGCTCTTCTGCGCCAGCACGAAGCCCGGCGTGCCGTTGATGCCGAGGCGCTCGGCCTCGTTCTCGTCAGCGTCGATCGCGGCCTTCTGGCCGGCGCGGGCGACGCAGCTCGCGTACGGCCCCGGCGCGACGCCGGCCGCCGTGACCACCGACTGCACCGCCTGCGGCGTCAGCTCCGGCAGGCGGAACAGCGCGTCGAACACCGGCGCGAAGCGCCCCTGCTCGCCGGCGCAGCGCGCGGCGAGCGCCGCCGGCAGCGCCTGCTCGTGGATGTTGAGGGGCATGTCGCGCACCACGAAGCGCAGCTGCCCGGAGTCGACGTAGCGGCGCTTGAGCTCGGGCCAGGTGCGCTCGAAGAAGCGCCTGCAGAACGGGCACTGGTAGTCGGTGAAGGTGACGAGCGTCAGCGGCGCGGCCGACGAGCCGATCACGTTCGTGCCGACGTCGGCGAGCCGCACCTTGCCGGGCGGCGCCGGCGCGTCGGCCGCCTTGCGCTGCTCGAGCAGGCGCCGGATCTCCTTGAGCTCGGCGAGGATCTGCTCGC
>JAFEDP010000790.1 GCA_018241545.1 Pseudomonadota bacterium | reverse complement strand
CCCCCGCCGCCCCCGCCCCCGCCGCCGCCGCGCTGACGCCGTGGCCGCGCTCGTCGTCTCGGACGTGCACCTCGACGCGGCGCGCCCGGAGATCGCCGCGCAGTTCCGCGCCTTCCTCGCCGGCCCCGCGCGCGCGGCCGAGGCGCTGTACGTGCTCGGCGACCTGTTCGAGGTGTGGATCGGCGACGACGACCCCGACCCGCACAAGCGCGCGGTCATCGCCGACCTGCGCGCGCTCGCCGACGCCGGGGTGGCGCTCTACTTCCTGCACGGCAACCGCGACTTCCTGCTCGGGCGGCGCTTCTGCGAGGAGACGCGCGGCACGCTGCTGACCGACCCGACGGTGGTCGAGCGCGACGGCCGCCGCGCGCTCGTCACCCACGGCGATGCGCTGTGCACCGACGACGCCCCGTACCAGCGCCTGCGCGCGCTGGTGCGCGATCAGGGCTGGCAGGCGCAGTTCCTGGCGCTCAGCGTCGCCCAGCGCCAGGCGCTCGCACGCGAGGCGCGCGCCGGCAGCCAGGCCCACACCCAGGCGCAGCCGGCGATGCTGATGGACGTCAACCCCGACGCCGTGGCGCGCGTGTTCCGCGACGCCGGCGTCGACACGATCATCCACGGCCACACGCACCGACCGGGCGTCAGCGGGGTCGTGGTCGACGGGCGCGACCGCACCCGCATCGTCACCGGCGACTGGTACTCGCAGGGCAGCTGCCTGACCTGGGACGCGGCCGGCTTCAGGCTCGAGGCACTGCCCCGCTGAGCGCCGCCGGCGGCGGCCCGGAGTGGAATCGGAACGTGTCGTCGGGCCGGGTCGCAAGCTCCGCCTCGAGCGCGGCGAGCTCGGCGAGGCGCGGCGCGAGCGAGAGGCCCGTGCGCGCCGCGTGGCGCTCGGCGAGCGTCAGGTAGAGGCCCGTGTGCCGGCTCTCGGCGGCCTCGAGGCCGCGGTAGAACGCGGCGACCGCCTCGGGCAGCCTCGGCACGAGCCCGTGGAAGCGCTCGGCGGAGCGCGCCTCGATCAGGGCGCCGGCCAGCAGCAGGTCGAGCTGGCGCCGCGGCTCGTCGCGCGACAGCGCCCGGCGCAGCTCGCCCGCGTAGCGCCCGGGCGCGAGGCGGCGGTGGGCGATGCCGAGCCGGCCCATGAGCCCGACCACCTG
>JAFEDP010000078.1 GCA_018241545.1 Pseudomonadota bacterium | reverse complement strand
GGGATGCCGTGGCCGCGGTCGAGCTCGAGGATCCAGCCGGCGACGTTGTCGAGGAAGTAGCGGTCGTGGGTCACCGCGATCACGGTGCTCGGGTACTCGTCGAGGAAGTGCTCGAGCCAGGCGACCGACTCGGCGTCGAGGTGGTTGGTGGGCTCATCGAGCAGCAGCATGTCGGGCTTGGACAGCAGCAGGCGGCACAGCGCCACGCGGCGCTTCTCGCCGCCCGAGAGCGTCGAGATCCGCGCCTCCCAGTCGGGCAGGCGCAGCGCGTCGGCGGCCACGTCGAGGGTGCGCTCGAGGTTGTGGCCGTCGACCGTCGTCAGGAACGCCTCGAGCTCGGCCTGCTCGGCGGCGAGCTTGTCGAAGTCGGCGCCCTCCTCGGAGTAGGCGGCGTAGACGGCCTCGAGGCGCGTCAGGGCGTCCTTGATCGGCTGCACCCCCTCCTCGACGCACTCGCGCACCGACTTCGCCGGGTCGAGGTTGGGCTCCTGCTGCAGGAAGCCGATCTTGATCCCCGGCTGCGGCCGGGCCTCGCCCTCGATCTCGGCGTCCAGGCCCGCCATGATCCGCAGCAGCGTGCTCTTGCCGGCGCCGTTGAGGCCCAGCACCCCGATCTTGGCGCCCGGGAAGAACGACAGCGAGATGTCCTTCAGGATCGTCCGCTTGGGGGGTACCACCTTCGATACCCGATTCATCGTGTAAATGAACTGCGCCATGTGCCAGAGCCTTGGGTCGGGGTCCGCGGGAAGGGCCGCGATTATCGGTGAGCGGGCCCAGCCCTGCCAGCATTCCGGCCGCCTTCGCAGGCCGAAGGCGCCCTTCGGGCGGCCCCCCGGCCGGGCCGCCTGACCCCGGGGCCGCGAACTGCTACCCTGCCGGCATGAGGGGGCGGCGGCGCGAGACGGTGCTGGTGGCCGGCGAAAAGATCGCCCGGTACGGGTTTGGCGAGGGCCACCCGTTCGGGCCCGACCGCCACGACGCCTTCATCCGCGAGCTCAAGGGCGAGGAGCTCGAGGGCTCGGTCGAGCTGCTCGAGCCGCGGGCCGCGACCCGGGCCGAACTCGAGATCTTCCACGAACCCGCCTACGTCTCGCTGGTCGCCGAGCGTTCCCAGACCGGCCAGGGCTACCTCGACGCCGGCGACACGCCCGCCTTCCGCGGCGTGTTCGAGGCGGCCAGCAACGTCGTCGGGGCGGCGCTGGTCGCGGCGCAGGCGATCATGGAAGGCCGCGCCCGCCGCGGCTTCGTGCCGATCGCCGGGCTGCACCACGCCTCGCGCGCCCACGCCGCGGGCTTCTGCGTGTTCAACGACTGCGGCGTGGTCGCCGAGGAGCTGCGGCGCCGCTGGGGCCTCAAGCGCATCGCCTACGTCGACATCGACGCCCACCACGGCGACGGCGTGTTCTATGCGTTCGAGGACGACCCCGACCTCGCGTTCGCCGACATCCACGAGGACGGGCGCTTCCTGTACCCCGGCACCGGGGCGGCCGAGGAGACCGGCCGCGGCCGCGCCCAGGGGACCAAGCTCAACATCCCGCTGCCCCCCGGGGCCGGTGACGAGGCGTTCTGGCCGGCGTGGGAGCGGGTCGAGGCCTACCTCGAGGCGCGCCGCCCGGAGTTCATCCTGTTCCAGTGCGGGGCCGACAGCCTGCAGGGCGACCCGATCACGCACCTGCGGTTCTCGGAGGAGGCGCACGCCCACGCCGCGGCGCGGCTCGCGGCGATCGCCGACCGCTGCTGCGACGGGCGCCTGCTCGGCCTCGGCGGCGGCGGCTACAACCGCCGCAACCTCGCGCGCGCCTGGTCGCGCGTCGTGAAGAGCTTCGTCGAGCACGAGCGCTAGGGTCGCATCGCCGCTCGCGGCGGTCGCTTCGCGGCCCTCGGCGGGGCGGGTTTTCGCTAGAATTCGACGTTCCGCGCCCTGCAGTAGGGCCGCCAGCCGGGAAGTCGCCGCCCCATGTTCGCCTCGAACCTGACCATCGCCGGATTCGACCCGGAACTGGCCGCCGCCATCGACGGCGAGCGCCAGCGCCAGGAAGACCACATCGAGCTCATCGCCTCGGAGAACTACACGAGCCCGCGCGTGCTCGAGGCGCAGGGCTCGGTGCTGACCAACAAGTACGCCGAGGGTTACCCCGGCAAGCGCTACTACGGCGGCTGCGAGTTCGTCGACGTCGCGGAGCAGCTCGCGATCGACCGCGCCAAGCAGCTGTTCGGCGCGACCTACGCCAACGTGCAGCCGCACTCGGGCTCGCAGGCGAACGCGGCGGTGTACTTCGCGCTGCTGAACCCGGGCGACACGATGCTCGGCATGAGCCTCGACCACGGCGGCCACCTGACCCACGGCGCCAAGGTCAACCTCTCCGGCAAGGTGTTCAAGGCCGTCCAGTACGGGCTCAACACCGCCACCGGCCTCATCGACTACGACCAGGTCGAGCGCCTCGCGCGCGAGCACCGTCCCAAGCTGATCGTGGCGGGCTTCTCGGCCTACTCGCGCGTGATCGACTGGGCGCGCTTCCGCCAGATCGCCGACGCGGTCGGCGCGCTGTTCATGGTCGACATGGCGCACGTCGCGGGCCTGTGCGCGACCGGCGTCTACCCGAACCCGGTGCCGCACGCCCACGTCGTCACCTCGACGACGCACAAGACGCTGCGCGGGCCGCGCGGCGGCATCATCCTGTCGGCGGCCGGCGAGGAGATCGCCAAGAAGCTGAACTCGCTGGTCTTCCCGGGCACCCAGGGCGGGCCGCTGATGCACGTGATCGCCGCCAAGGCGGTCGCGTTCAAGGAGGCGCTCGAGCCCGAGTTCGCGGCCTACCAGCGCCAGGTCGTGGCCAACGCGCGCGCGATGGCCGCGACCTTCCTGGCGCGCGGCTACAACATCGTCTCCGGCGGCACCGACAACCACCTGTTCCTGCTCGACCTCGTCTCGCGCAACGTGACCGGCAAGGACGCGGACGCCGCGCTCGGCGCTGCGCACATCACGGTCAACAAGAACGCGGTGCCGAACGACCCGCGCCCGCCGATGATCAGCTCGGGGCTCAGGATCGGCACGCCGGCGGCCACCACGCGCGGCTTCCGCGAGGCGGAGGTGACCCAGCTCGCGAACTGGATCTCGGACCTGCTCGACAACCTGTCGGCGCGCGCGCACCTCGGCAGTCCGGACGGCAAGGGCGGCGTCAGCGCCGAGCCGGCCGTGATCGCCCGCGTGCGCGGCGAGGTCGAGTCGCTGTGCCGGCGCTTCCCGGTCTACCGGCGGGCGTGAGCGCGGCGACCGGGGGCGCGGCGTGTACTGCCCGTTCTGCGGCCACGTCGAGACCAAGGTGACCGATTCGCGGCTCGCCGCCGAGGGCCAGCAGATCCGGCGGCGCCGCGAATGCCTCAAGTGCGGCGAGCGCTTCACGACCTTCGAGACCGCCGAGCTCGTGATGCCGCAGGTCGTCAAGAGCGACCGCACCCGCGAGCCGTTCGACGAGGCCAAGCTCAGGAGCGGCATGCAGAAGGCGCTGGAGAAGCGGCCGGTCGGCAACGACGCGATCGACGCGGCGGTCGCGCACATCTCGCACAAGCTGCGCAGCCTCGGCGAGCGCGAGGTGCCGGCGCGCCTGATCGGCGAGCTGGTGATGGAGGAGCTGCGCCACCTCGACGAGGTCGCCTACGTGCGCTTCGCCTCGGTCTACCGCAGCTTCCAGGACGTCGAGGCCTTCCACGAGGAGATCGCCCGCCTCAAGCGCCGGCCGCGCGGCGACGAGTCGGCGGGGCAGCTGTCGTTCCTCGAGGCCGCGGCCAAGAGCGGGCGCAAGCGCGGGTCATGAGCGGGTTCAGCGGCGACGACCACCGGTACATGGGCCGCGCGCTCGAGCTCGCCGCGCGCGGCCTGTACTCGACCGATCCCAACCCGCGCGTCGGCTGCGTCGTCGTCGCGGACGGGCAGGTGGCGGGCGAGGGCTTCCACGCGCGCGCCGGCGAGCCGCACGCCGAGCCGCTCGCGCTCGCCGCCGCCGGCGCCCGGGCCGCCGGGGCCACCGTGTACGTGACGCTCGAGCCCTGCGCGCACGTGGGGCGCACGCCGCCCTGCGTCGAGGCCCTGATCGCGGCGCGGGTCGCGCGCGTCGTCTATGCCTGCGCCGACCCCAACCCGCGCGTCAACGGCGGCGGCGCCGCCGCGCTCGCCGCCGCCGGCATCCGCGTCGAGGCGGGCCTCCTGGCCCCGGCCGCCGAGGCGCTGAACCCGGGCTTCCTCGCGCGCCACCGCCGCGGCCGCCCATGGCTGCGCGTCAAGCTCGGCGCGAGCCTGGACGGTCGCACGGCGCTCGCCAGCGGCCAGAGCCAGTGGCTGACCTGCGAGGCGGCGCGCGCCGACGTGCAGCGGCTGCGGGCGCGCTCGAGCGCCGTGCTCACGGGCGCGGCGACCGTGCTGCGCGACAACCCGCGCCTGACGGTGCGCGAGGCCTCGCTCGACTGCCGCGGCCGCGTGCCGCTGCGCGTGGTGCTCGACCCGCAGCTCGCGACGCCGCCCGGCGCGCGCCTGTTCGACGAGCCGGGCGCGGTGCTGCTGCTGACCGCGGTCGACAAGCCAGCCGCCGCCGAGGCGCTGCGGGCGCGCGGCGCCGAGGTCGTGGTGCATCCCGGGGTGGCGGCGCGCGACCTGGCGGCGGTGCTCGGCGAGCTCGCGCGCCGCGAGCAGAACGAGGTGCTGGTCGAGGCCGGCGCCCGGCTCGCCGGCGGCTTCATCGAGGCGGGGCTCGTCGACGAGTTCGTGCTCTACCTCGCGCCGCACATGCTCGGGCACGACGCGGCGCCGCTCGCGATGCTGCCGATGCTCGACGACCTCGGCGACCGCTGGGAGTTCCGGTTCGCGGACGTGCGCCAGGTCGGCTCGGACTTGAGGCTCACGCTCGTGCCGCTGCCTCGGGAGGGGCGCTGATGTTCACCGGCATCGTCCAGGCCCTCGGCACCGTGGTGACGCTCGAGCGGCGCGCGGGCGAGGCCGAGCTCGTGATCGACACCGGCGCGCTCGGCCTTGCCGACAGCCGCGTCGGCGACTCGATCGCGGTCGCGGGGGCGTGCCTGACCGCCACCGCCATCGACGGCACGCGCTTCACGGCGCTCGCCTCGCACGAGACGCTGGCGCGCACCACGCTCGGCGCGCTGCGGCCCGGCGACCCGGTCAACCTCGAGAAGGCGCTGCGTGCGGGCGACGCGCTCGGCGGGCACTACGTGACCGGCCACGTCGACGGCCTCGCGCGGCTGGTCGACAGTCGCGACGACGGCAGCTCGGTGCGGCTCGTCCTCGAGGTGCCGGCCGCGCTCGCGCGCTACATCGCGCCGAAGGGCTCGGTGACGCTCGCCGGGGTCAGCCTGACGGTCAACGAGGTCGAGGGCCGGCGCTTCGGCGTCAACCTGATCCCGCACACGCGCGCGGTCACGACGCTCGGCGCGCTCGCGCCCGGCTCCGAGGTGAACCTCGAGGTCGACATCATCGCGCGCTACGTCGAGCGCCTGACGGGCGCCGGGCACTGAGCAGCGGCCCGCCCCGGGCGGCCGGCCGAGGAGATCGACGATGCTGAACCGCCGCCAGATGATCGCCCTGGGCCTCGGTGCCGCCGCGGCCGCGGGCGGCGGGACGCTGCGTGCCGCCGAGCACGGCGCCGACGATCCGGGACCGTACGCGCGCGCCTTCGAAGCGCTCGACCGCTACGTCGCCCAGTACCTCGCCGAGCTCGGCGCGCCCGGCCTCACGCTCGCGCTGGCCGACGCCGGCGGCGTGCGCCGCGTCGTGTCCTACGGGCTCGTCGACGTCGGCCGCCAGCTGCCGGTGCGCACCGACGCGCTGTTCCAGATCGGCTCGATCACGAAGTCCTTCGTCGCGCTCGCGCTGCTGCAGCTGGTCGACGCCGGCCGGCTCGAGCTCGAGCGGCCCATCGCCGCGTACCTGCCGTGGCTGCGCTTCGACTCGCCGTTCCGGCCGATCAGCGTGCACGACCTGCTGACGCACGGCGCGGGGCTGCCGGACGGGCCGCTGTTCCCGGCCGACCCGGCCTTCCGCCATCGCGCCGCCAACCCGCCCGGCCAGGACTTCCACTACTGCAACATGGGCTGGGAGGCGCTCGGCCACCTGCTCGCGATGCTCGACGGGCGGCCGATGCCGGAGGCGCTGCGGGCGCGCATCTTCGCGCCGCTCGGCATGACCGAGTCGGAGCCCGCGACCACCTTCGAGATGCGCCAGCGGCTCGCCACCAGCTACTACCCGCTGCTCGGCGACCGCCCGTACCCGTTGCGCGGCCGGCTCGTCGAGGCGCCGGCCGTCATCACGACGAGCGGCGCCGGCTGCATCGCGGCGACGCCCCGCGACATGGGCCGCTACCTCGCGATGCTCGCCCGCCGCGGCGCCGGGCCGCGCGGCCGGCTGGTGTCGGAGGCGGCGTTCGCGCGCTTCTCGCACCCGTACATCGCGGCGGCCGAGTTCGGCAACGACGCGCACTACGGCTACGGCATCGCCGTCGACCGGCTCGACGGGCACACGCGCCTGCGGCACACCGGCGGCATGGTCTCCTTCGCCTCGGCGCTCGAGGTGGACCTCGAGGAAGGCGTGGGCGCGTTCGCCTCGGTCAACGCCATGCAGGGGCTGCGGCCGCGGCCGGTCGCGGAGTATGCGCTGCGCCTGATGCGCGCCTGTCGCGCCGGCGCGGCGCTGCCGGAGCCGCCGGCCGCGCTCGACCCGCGGCGCGTCGCGAACGCCCAGGACTACGCCGGCCGCTACCTCGGGCAGGGCGGCCGCGCGCTCGAGACGGTCGCCGACGGCGAGCGCCTGTTCCTGCTGCACGGCGGGGAGCGCGTGGCGCTCGAGCCCGCGATTGGGCTCGGCGACGCGTTCCTGGCCGCGCACCGCGACTACGCGCGCTTCCCGCTGCTGTTCACGCGCGCCGACCCGGCCGACCCGCACAGCGCCGTGCTGGAGGCCGGCCACGGCGACGCCTGGTACGCGCGCCCCGAGTACCGCGGACCGCGGGAGTTCAAGGCGCCGGCCGAGTGGGCCGGGCTCACCGGCCACTACCGCAGCGAGGATCCGTGGATCGGCAGCCACCGCGTGGCGCTCCGGCGCGGCCAGCTGTGGCTCGATGGCGTCGTGCCGCTCGAGGCCGGCGAGGGCGGCGTGTTCCACCTGCGCGACGAGGAGCGCAGCCCCGAGTGGGTGCGCTTCGGCGACTTTGCGCTGGGGCGCGCGATGCGCCTGACCCTGTCCGGTGCGGACCTGATCCGCCTCGCGGCACCCTGACGGCGGCGGCTCAGCCGGCCCCGGCGACCGAGCGCACCGCGAGGTCGCGCTCGAAGCGCAGCGCGTCCTCGAGGCCCTGGTAGTAGCCGCGCACCCAGCCGCTCTGGCGGTAGCCGAGCGAGGTGTAGAAGGCGCGCGCCGCGCGGTTGGAGGCGCGCAGCTCCAGGCGGATCGTGAACGTGCCGGCGACGCGCGCGGTGTCCTCGAGCCAGATGACCAGCTGGCGCGCGATGCCGCGGCGCTGGTGCGCCGGCTCCACCGCCAGCAGGTTGAGGTGCGCCGCGTCGTCGCCGTACTGCATGATCGCGACCCCGGCGACCGAGCCCGCGGCGCGTGCCGTCAGCACCACGCTGTCCTGCGAGCGCCGGTGACGCTCGATGCGCTCGGCGGTCCAGCAGGGCTCGAGCCCGGCCTCGACCAGCCGCCGCGACATCGCCGCGAGCCGCGGCGCGTCGCCGCGGCGCGCCGGGACGATCACGATCGCTTCCATGAAGGCATTGTCGGCCCGATCGGCGCCCCCGTCGAGCCACCGGCCGCAGGCGGGTAGACTGCCGCCCGTGAACTCCCACCGACCCCCGCCCGGCGGCGCGCGGCTCGTCTACGCGACGGGCGCCGGTCGCCTGTGCCCCGAGTGCGGCCAGCCCAAGGGCACCTGCCGCTGCGGCGCGCGCCGCGCCGCCGCCGCGGCGCGCCCGCAGGGCCCGGTGCGGGTCGCGCGCGAGACCCAGGGCCGCGGTGGCAAGGGCGTCAGCGTGGTCAGCGGGCTCGCGCTCCCCGAGGCGGAGCTCGAGGCGCTCGCCAAGGCGCTCAAGCAGCGCTGCGGCAGCGGCGGGCGCGTCCTCGACGGGCGCATCGAGATCCAGGGCGAGCATCGCGACACGATCGTCGCCGAGCTCGCGCGCCGCGGCATCGACGCCAAGCGCGCCGGCGGCTGAGGTCGGCCACCCTGCTAGACTAGGAGACCTGCCCCCGCCGACGGCCGCCGCCATGACGAGCTTTGACCCGATCGACGACATCCTCGCCGAGCTGCGCGCCGGGCGGATGGTGGTCGTCATGGACGACGAGGACCGCGAGAACGAGGGCGACCTCCTGATGGCCGCCGAGCGCGTCCGCCCCGAGGACATCAACTTCATGGCGCGCTACGGGCGCGGGCTCATCTGCCTGACGCTGACGCGCGAGCGCTGCCGCGAGCTGCGCCTGCCGCTGATGGTCAGCGGCACCAACGAGGAGCACCGCACCAACTTCACGGTGTCGATCGAGGCCGCCGAGGGCGTCACGACCGGCATCTCCGCGTACGACCGCGCCCACACGGTGCGCACCGCCGTCCGCAAGGACGCGCATCCCGAGGACCTGCGCCAGCCCGGGCACATCTTCCCGCTGATGGCCCAGCCGGGCGGCGTGCTGACCCGCGCCGGGCACACCGAGGCCGGCTGCGACCTGGCGCGCCTCGCCGGCTTCGAGCCCGCGGCCGTGATCGTCGAGATCCTCAACGAGGATGGCACGATGGCGCGGCGGCGCGACCTCGAGGCCTTCGCGCGCACCCACGGGCTCAAGATCGGCACCATCGCCGACCTGATCCGCTACCGGCTCAGCAAGGAGCGCTCGGTCGAGCGCATCGACGACCGGCCGGTCGACACCGAGTTCGGCCGCTTCCGGCTGCTGTGCTACGAGGACCACGTCAACCGCAACGTGCACGTCGCGCTGACGCGCGGCGAGCTGACCGGTTCGCGCGCGCCGCTGGTGCGCGTGCACCTCGCCGACACGCTGCGCGACGTCGTCGGCGTGCGGGCCCCGCAGCTCGGCTGGCCGCTGCGCGATGCGCTCAAGCGCATCGCCGAGGACGGCACCGGCATCGTGGTGTTCCTGCGCAGCGAGGAGTCGCCGCTCGAGCTCATCGAGAGCGTGCGCGCGCTCGGCGGCGGCCGCCGCGCGCCGCGCGGGCCGATCCTCCGGACCTACGGCATCGGCGCGCAGATCCTGCAGGACCTCGGCGTCACCCGCATGCGCGTGCTGTCGGCACCGCGGCAGCTGCAGGGACTCGCGGCGTTCGGCCTGACGATCACCGAGTACGTGGACACGGGCGCCGAGCGCGAGCTCGGCCTGGAGGCGCGTGGATGAGCAGCGTGAAGACCGTCGAGGCCGACCTCGTGGCGCGCGACCTGCGGGTCGCCATCGTGGCATCGCGCTTCAACGACTTCGTCGTGGCGCGCCTCGTCGACGGCGCCGTGGACGCGCTGCTGCGCCACGGCGCCAGCGAGAAGGGCCTCGAGATCGTGCGCGTGCCGGGGGCCTTCGACATGCCGCTGGTGGTGCGCCGCCTCGCGCAGTCGCGCCGCTTCGACGCGATCGTGGCGCTCGGCGCGGTGATCAAGGGCGCGACGGCGCACTTCGACTACGTGGCCGGCGAGTGCGCCTCGGGCCTCGCCCGCGCCGCGCTCGACTCGGGCGTGCCGGTCGGCTTCGGGGTGCTGACCTGCGACACCTTCGAGCAGGCGATCGACCGCGCCGGCGGCAAGGCCGGCAACAAGGGCGCCGAGGCGGCGCTGGCGGCGCTCGAGATGGCGAACCTGCTCAAGCGCCTGGACACCTGAGCCATGGGCCGCGAGAGTGACGCGCGCGCCCTGTCGCGGGCCCGGCGCGCGGCGCGCAAGCTCCTGGCGCAGGCGCTGTACCAGCTGCAGATCGCCGGCCAGCCCTGGCAGGACATCCACCACCAGTTCCTCGCCGACCCCGAGTCGGCCGGCGCCGACGTCGAGTTCTTCAAGGAGCTGCTGATGGGCGTCGCCGACGGACGCGCGGCGCTCGATGCGACGCTGGCGCGCTTCTCGGACATCGAGCCCGCGCGCCTCGACCCGATCGAGCACGGCATCCTGTGGGTCGCCCTCTACGAGCTCGAGCACCGCCTCGACGTGCCGTTCCGGGTGGTGATCAGCGAGGCGGTCGAGCTCGCCAAGCGCTTCGGCGCCACCGACGGCCACAAGTTCGTCAACGCGGTGCTCGACCGCGCCGCCGCGGCGCTGCGGCCGCACGAACGGGCCGGCTGAGGCGCGGCGCCGTGGACGAGTTCGAGCTGATCGAGCGGTATTTCGCGAAGGTCGGCCCGGCTCGTGGCGACGTGGTGGCGGGGGTCGGCGACGACGCGGCGCTCATGACCGTGCCCGCCGGCCACGAACTCGTCGCCTGCACCGACACGCTCGTCGACGGGCGCCACTTCCCGAGCGGGACCCGCGCCGACGACGTCGGCTGGCGCGCGCTCGCGGTGAACCTGTCCGATCTCGCCGCGATGGGCGCGACCCCGGCCTGGGCGACGCTCGCGCT
>JAFEDP010000789.1 GCA_018241545.1 Pseudomonadota bacterium | reverse complement strand
CGACTCCAAGACCGTGTGGGCCGAGATCTCCGGCGGCCTCGACATCATCAAGGTCGGCAACTACGAGACCCCGTCGCGCTCCTACGTCGGCCGCTTCAACTTCAAGGGCACGCAGCAGCAGCAGCTGATCGGCGAGCTCTCGGGCGGCGAGCGCAACCGCGTGCACCTCGCCAAGGTGCTCAAGGCCGGCGGCAACGTGCTGCTGCTGGACGAGCCCACCAACGACCTCGACGTCGAGACGCTGCGCGCGCTCGAGGAGGGCCTGCTGGCCTTCCCCGGCTGCGCCGTCGTGATCTCGCACGACCGCTGGTTCCTCGACCGCATCGCGACCCACATCCTGGCCTTCGAGGGCAACAGCGAGGTCGTCTGGTTCGAGGGCAACTACCAGGACTACATCGCGGACCTGAAGCGTCGCAAGGGCGAGGACGCCGACCAGCCGCACCGCATCCGCTACCGGAAGCTCACCGCATGACCACCCAGGCGCTGACCGGACTCGACCTCGCGCTCGACACCGTGGCCGCGCTCGAGCCGCGCGCGCGCTTCGCGCTGCACGCCGATGCGCTCACGCGCATGGCGGCGAGCCGCGGCGCGGTCGAGCGCGCCGTGGCGCGCGGCCAGGCCAGCTACGGCATCACCACCGGCTTCGGCGCCTTCGCCAACCGGCGCATCCCCGAGCCCAAGGTGCGCGAGCTGCAGGTGAACCTGGTGCGCAGCCACTCGGTGGGCGTCGGTGCGCCGCTCGCGGCGCACCACGTACGGCGCGTGCTGCTGCTCAAGGCCAACAACCTCGCCGCCGGCCACTCCGGCATCCGCGCCGAGGTGGTGGCCGGGCTGCTGAAGCTGCTCGAGCACGACGTGCTGCCGGTGATCCCGGGCAAGGGCTCGGTCGGCGCCTCCGGCGACCTCGCCCCGCTCGCGCACCTGACGCTGGCGCTGATCGGCGAGGGCGCGGCGCTCAAGGGCGGCGAGCGCCTCGAGGGCGCGGCCGTGTGCGCGGCGGCGGGCCTGCAGCCGTTCGCGCTCGAGGCCAAGGAGGGGCTCGCGCTGCTCAACGGCACGCAGGTCTCGACCGCGCTCGCGATCGACGGCTGGGCGCGCGCCCGGCGCCTGCTCGAGAGCACGATCGCGATCGGCGCGCTGACCGTGGAGGCGCTCGCC
>JAFEDP010000788.1 GCA_018241545.1 Pseudomonadota bacterium | reverse complement strand
CGCACGAGGCCGGCCGGGCTGTCGAGCGCAAGCTCGCCGGGACCGAGCCGCTGCCGCCGGGCGACGAGCGCCGCCACGCAGCGCGCGCCATTGCCGCACTGCTCGACCTCGGAACCGTCGGCGTTGAAGATCCGGTAGTAGGCCGCCGTGCCCGTGCGCCGCGGCGGCTCGAGCACCAGCGCCTGGTCGAAGCCGATGCCGGTGTGGCGGTCGGCGAGTGCGCGCAGCACGGCGGGCGGTGGCACGGCGCCGGCGTCGGCATCGAACACGATGAAGTCGTTGCCGAGTCCGTGCATCTTCGTGAACGCCAGCCGCATGCCGCGATCATAGCGCGGCCGGGCCGCCTCAGGCGGTGGCGGCGATTGCGAGCAGCGGCGGCAACGGGCAGTCGAGCACCGCGCACGTCGCGCGCAGCAGCTCCGCCTCCTCGGCCCGCACGGTCCCGTCGTGCAGCACCGTGCGGCCGAGGGCGTCGACCAGCAGCTCGCGCCCGGCGGGGCGCAGTGCGGCGAGCCGGTCGAGGGCACGGTCGAGCGCCGCCGGCCAGGACGCGGCGTCGGGCGCGGCGTAGGCCGGCCGCTCGCGCGGCAGCAGCTGCGCGAGTCCGCGCTCGTAGGCGCGCCGCGCCTCGATTGCGTCGTCGCGACCGGCGCTCGCGACCACCGCGAACAGCGTGGCGAGCTCGGCGCCGACCTCCTCGAGCGTGCGCGTGCCGGGTGCGCGCGGCGGGCGCAGCTGGTCGCCGAGGTAGCGTGCCGCCAGCGCGCCCATCAGGTACTCGCGCGGCGTGATCCGTCCGTCGGCGAGCGCCAGCGTGCGCGTGAGCGCGGCGAGCGTCGCGCGCCGTTCCGCGGGCAGCGCCTTGAGCACTGGCAGCGCGCGCTGCAGCAGCGGCAGCTGCTGCGGGACCGGCAGCGCCGCGACCGCGCCGGCGAGTGTCTGGGTGGCGCCGGCCACCGCCTCTCCCAGCGCCTCGCGCACCCGCAGCAGCTGCCCGGCACGCACCGCCGGGTCCTGCGCGAGCGCGAGCGCGAGCCACACGCACGCCGCCGTCGAGCCGCGCGCCAGCGCCGCCTCGAGCGGCGCCGGCAGCGTCGCCCGCAGCTGCGCGGCCCAGGCGACCGCCGGCACGCCGGGATTGGCCACGTGGCGGCTGAGGC
>JAFEDP010000787.1 GCA_018241545.1 Pseudomonadota bacterium | reverse complement strand
GGTCGCCGGGCGAGGCCGGCGCGCTCGCGCGGCTCGAGGCGTTCCTCGACGACGGCGCCGCCGGCTACGCCACCGAGCGCGACCGCCCGGACCTGCCGGCGACCTCGCGGCTGTCGCCGCACCTGCACTTCGGGGAGCTGTCACCGCGGCAGGTGCTCGCGGCGGCGCGCGCGGCCGGCGCCGGCCGTCCGGCGCCGGCGGGACTCGAGGCGTTCCTGCGCGAGCTCGGCTGGCGCGAGTTCTCCCAGCACCTGCTGTTCGCGTTCCCGCACACCGCGAGCGCACCCATGGACCCGCGCTTCGCGGCGTTCGAATGGCGGCAGGACGGCGCGGCGCTCCGCGCCTGGCAGCGCGGCCGCACCGGCATCCCGCTGGTGGACGCCGGCATGCGCGAGCTGTGGCACACGGGCTGGATGCACAACCGCGTGCGCATGGTCGCGGCCTCGTTCCTGACCAAGAACCTCGGCCTGCACTGGCTCGAGGGGGCGCGCTGGTTCCACGACACGCTGGTCGACGCGGACCTCGCCAACAACACCCAGGGCTGGCAGTGGACGGCGGGCTGCGGCGCCGACGCGGCGCCCTTCTACCGGATCTTCAACCCGGTGCTGCAGGCGGCACGCTTCGACCCCGACGGGCGCTACCTGCGCCGCTGGCTGCCCGAGCTCGCCCGGCTGCCGGACGCATGGCTGGCCCAGCCGTTCGCGGCGCCGCCGGCGGTGCTGGCGGCCGCCGGTGTCGAGCTCGGCACGACCTACCCGCGCCCGCTGGTCGACCTCGCGACCAGCCGCGAGCGCGCGCTCGCGGCCTGGCAGCGCCTGCGAGGGCCGCAGCTGCCCGAGCCGGAGGCCGGACGGGCTCTGCCGGGCCGACGGGGCCGGCGCCGCTAGCGTGGCGCTGGGACGGCCCGGCGGGCTCGCGGCGGCGGTCCGCGGTGGACGCGTCCGGCTTCAAATCGCGGCCGTCGACCGGTAGTATATGTTTTGTACTGGATAAGATCTGTACTCAAGGGGAACGAAGGATGCCAACAGGTCGGCCCATGCCGGCGCCCGCGCGGACGGGCGCTCCGCGCCCAGGCCCGTCCGGGGTCGAGGGCCGCCAGGTGCCGTCCCGTCCGTGGGCGGCGCGCGCGGCGACCCCGGGAGGCGGCCGCCGATGAGCGCC
>JAFEDP010000786.1 GCA_018241545.1 Pseudomonadota bacterium | reverse complement strand
CTGATCGAGGCGGCGCAGGCACGGCTCGGCGATGCGTTCCGCGCACTGGCCGCCGATTCGCTCAAGGCCAACAACCAGCAGTTCATCGACCTGGCGCGTGCACAGTTCGAGACGCTGCAGCAGGCGGCGCGCGGCGACCTCGAGAAGCGCCAGCTCGGGATCCAGGAGCTGGTGACGCCGGTGCGCGAGTCGCTGGAGCGCGTGCAGACGCGCATCGCCGAGATCGAGAAGGACCGCGCCGGCGCCTACGGCCAGCTGCTGGCGCAGGTGGAGGCGCTCGCCAACGGCCAGCAGGCGCTGACCCGCGAGACCGTGAACCTGGTCGGCGCGCTGCGCCGCCCGAGCGTGCGCGGCCGGTGGGGCGAGCTGCAGCTCAAGCGCGTGGTCGAGCTCGCCGGCATGGTCGACCACGTCGACTTCGTCGAGCAGCTCGCCACCGAGGGCGGCGAGCTGCGCCCCGACCTCGTCGTGCGGCTGCCGGGCGGCAAGTGCCTGGTGGTCGACGCCAAGGCGCCGCTCGAGGCCTACCTGCAGTCGCTCGAGCTCGCCGACGAGGCGCAGCGCGCCCAGAAGCTCGCCGACCACGCGCGCCAGATCCGCGACCACATCGCGCGCCTGTCGCTGAAGGCCTACTGGGAGCAGTTCGAGAACACGCCCGACTTCGTGGTGCTGTTCATCCCGGGCGAGGCGTTCTACAGCGCCGCGCTCGAGCAGGACCCGTCGCTGATCGAGGCGGGCGTCGCGCGCAAGGTGATCCTCGCGACACCGACCACGCTGATCGCGCTCCTGCGCACGGTGGTCTACGCGTGGCGCCAGGAGGCGCTCGCCGACAACGCGCGGCGCATCGCCGACCTCGGCAAGGACCTGTACGAGCGCCTGCAGGTCATGGGCGGGCACTTCGGCTCGATGGGCGGCAGCCTGCGCCGGGCGGTCGAGGCCTACAACGCTGCGGTCGGATCGCTCGAGTCGCGCGTGCTGCCGGCGGCGCGCCGCTTCCGCGAGCTCGACGTCGGGCACGCGGCCAAGGAGATCGAGACGCTCGCACCGGTCGAGTCGGCGCCGCGCGAGCCGCAGGCCGAGGAGCTGCGCACCGGCGCGCCGCTGCCGGGCGCGGCCGCGCCCGACTCGGAGCGCCACTGAGCGGCGGCGCTAGCGCGTCAGGCGCC
>JAFEDP010000785.1 GCA_018241545.1 Pseudomonadota bacterium | reverse complement strand
CGGGCGCGCGGCGCGAGCCGGGCCCGGCCGACGGGTCCCCGAGCGGGGCGCGCAGGACCGACACGACACACCACGGACCGACGCCGGATGAGCGGGCGCCGGCCATAGCCGAGGGGCGGACCGATGATCGACATTTCCAGTGGCCCGCAGGGACGCGTGCGCCGTCACGAACTCGCGCAGCTCTCGCAGGCGACGAGCGCCGCGCTGATGATCGTGGACCTCGAGTTCCGGATCACCTACGCCAACGCCACGGCCGCCGGCCTGCTGCGCCACCATCGCGACGAGCTGCGCAAGCTCTGGCCGTCCTTCGACCCGGACCGGCTCGTCGGGATGTGCGTCGACGCCTTCCACCGCGATCCGGGGCGCATCCGCGCACTGCTCGCCGAGCCCGGGCGGCTGCCCTACCGGGCCGAGATCGACCTCGGGCCGCTGGCCTTCCTGCTGTCGATCCATGCGCGGCGCGACCGGCTCGGGCGTCCGTCCGGCTTCCTGCTCGAGTGGACGGAGGTCACGGAGCTGCGCGACCAGCGCGCTCGCGAGCAGGCCATCGACCGCGTGCGCGCGGTCATCGAGTTCGACCTCGACGGCACGATCCTGAGCGGCAACGAGATCTTCCAGCGCCTCGTCGGCTGTACCGCCGCCGAGCTGCGCGGCCGCAACGATCGCGACTTCGTCGCCGCCGAGGAGCGCGACGGCCCGGAATACCGCGAGTTCTGGGCGCGGCTGCGGCGCGGCGAGCCGAACGCCGGCCAGTTCCGGCGCGTCAGCCAGTCCGGCGCGACGGTCTGGCTGCAGGCGAACTACAACCCGATCCTGAACCGCCGCGGCCAGCCGGTGAAGATCATCACCTACGCGACCGACATCACCGACCAGGTCGAGATGAGCCAGGCGCTCGACGCCGTGGTGCGCGAGTCGCAGGAGGTCGTGAAGGCGGCGATCGCGGGCGACCTGCGCCCGCGCGTCGGCACCCAGGGGCGGCGCCGCTACGTCCTCGCGCTCGCCACCTGCACCAACGACCTGCTCGACCAGATGCAGCGGCTCGTCGACGCGATCGCGAGCGTGGCCAGCGAGGTCGAGACCGGCGCCCGCGAGATCGCCAGCGGCAATTCGAACCTGAGCTCGCGGACCGAGCAGCAGGCGGCGAGCCTCGAGCAGACGGCCTCGAGCAT
>JAFEDP010000784.1 GCA_018241545.1 Pseudomonadota bacterium | reverse complement strand
ACGTAGGCGAGCACGTAGCCGCCGATCGTCTGCGAGCCCGGGGCGAGCGGGGTGCTCGGGTTGCTGAACTGGATGTGCTCGTACGAGCCGTACAGCTTCGCCTTGCCGATGTTCCATACCGACATGAACGCGAACGTCGTCGTGTCGGTGATGGTGCCGACCAGCGACTTGTCGAGCGGGTTGCCGCCGCCGCCCGTCACGCCAGCGCAGCCCGTCGGGACGAGCGGGCCGGCCGCGTACACGTAGGGGCAGTTAAGCGAGGCCACCTGCGCCGCCGACAGTGAGGACGAGCCAATGGCCTGGTCTTTCTTGGCGTACAGCACGTCGAAGGACCCCGTCGGGAACGTGCCGCCGACCGCGAGCTGAATCGCGTTGCCAGTCGTGCCGCTCGAGCCGTTGAACTGGTACTGGGCGGCGACGTGCAGCGCGCCGAACTGGCCGTTGTACTTGATCGAGTCGTCGAGCCGGCGATCCTCGGTGTTGCCGCCGCCGCCGGCGGTGCCCGAGATGCCGATCACGGCGAAGGCCTGCGAGGCGCCCATCGGGTCGTACTTGGCGACGCCATCGGCCAGCAGTCCGTTCTGGCGGCCGAAGGTGATCTGGCCGAACTTCTTGTGGCTGAGGCCGACGAAGGCGGCGCTGTTGAAGAGCTCGCCATCGACGCTCGAGTCGGCGCCGGTCGTGTAGGTGCAGCTGCCGGCCGGCGGGTTGCCGGGGAAGTTGCAGGGCCTGCCGTTGTTGACGGTCAGCGACTTGAGCGCGTCGCTGATGTTGCCCGACAGCGGGTTGATCGCGGTCTGCAGCCGGAACACGCCGGACCACCCGTTCATGATCTCCTTGTCGCCGGAGAGCGTGATGTTCGACTGGCTGAGGTTGTTCTCGGAGCCGCCGAAGAAGGTGCGCGTGTTGTACTTCTGGATATAGGAGTAGATGCCGGCGCCGAAGTAGTCGCTGATCGGCGCCGCGTGGTTGGCGTAGGTCATGCCGACGTCGAGCACGCCCGAGAGGGTGATGCCGTACATCGTCAGCGAGCCATCGCCGGGCTTGGCGGCCGGAGCCGCCGCCACCGGCGCCGCGGCCGGCGCTGCCGAGGCCGGGGCCTGCTGCGCCTGGGCCTTGGACATCGCGTCGATCTTCTGCTGGAGCTCTTGCACCTGCTTCTTGAGGGCG
>JAFEDP010000783.1 GCA_018241545.1 Pseudomonadota bacterium | reverse complement strand
CGTGATCTTCAACGGCTCCGGCGGCCGCAAGCCGGTCGGCACCGCCTCGGTCGAACTCGTCTTCGACAACGCCGACGGCACGCTCGCCGGTCCCTACGCGGCCTACGCCGAGGTGTCGCTCAAGCGCCAGGTGTCGCGCGACGGCCAGTCGACCTACTTCATCAACGGCGCGCGCTGCCGCCGCAAGGACATCACGCAGCTGTTCCTCGGCACCGGCCTCGGCAGCCGCTCCTACGCGATCATCGAGCAGGGCATGATCTCGCGCCTGATCGAGGCCAAGCCCGACGACATGCGCGCCTTCCTCGAGGAGGCGGCCGGCATCTCCAAGTACAAGGAGCGCCGCCGCGAGACCGAGAACCGCATCGCCCACACCCGCGAGAACCTCGACCGNCTCAACGACCTGCGCGAGGAGCTCGACAAGCAGATCCGTCACCTGCAGCGCCAGGCCGTGACCGCGCGCCGCTACCAGGGGCTCAAGGAGGAGGAGCGCAAGCTGCGCGCGGAGCTGTTTGCGCTCCGGCTGCGCGACCTCGACGCCGAGGCCCACGAGCGCGCCTCGAGCGCGCGCGAGCGCGACCTCGCGCTCGAGGCCGCGGTGGCCTCGCTGCGGGCCGCCGAGGCCGCCATCGAGAAGGCGCGCGACCACCAGGCCCGCGAGGGCGAGGCGCTCGCCGCCGTGCAGGCGCGCTGCTACCAGGTCGGTGCGGACGCGGCGCGGGTCGAGCAGTCGATCCAGCACGCGCGCGAGCTGCGCGCCCGCCAGCGCACCGACCTCGAGCAGGCGGACGCCAGCCACGCCGAGGCCGCGACGCTGCTCGCCCGCGACGAGGCCGAGCTCGCCTCGCTCAAGCAGGCGCTCGCCGCGCTCGAGCCGGACCTCGCGAGCGCGCGCGCGCGCGAGGCGACCGCGGCGCAGGCGCTCGCGGCCGCCGAGCAGGCGATGCAGGCCTGGCAGCAGCGCTGGGAGGCGTTCACGCGCGAGGGCAGCGAGGCCGGGCAGAAGGCCATGGTCGAGCGCGCGCGCATCGAGCACCTCGACTCGGGCCTCAGGCGCTCGCTGGCGCAGCAGGAGAAGGTGCACGTCGAGCGCGACGCGCTCGCGGCGCTCGACTCGGGCGCGGCGATCGCCGAGCTCGCCGGCCGCGAGTCGGCGGCGGCCGCCGAGGACGAGG
>JAFEDP010000782.1 GCA_018241545.1 Pseudomonadota bacterium | reverse complement strand
CTTGCCGACGCCGCCCTTGCCGAGGAACACCTCGACCGTGGCGGGGGCGGCGGCGGCCAAGGCGCTCAGCGGCCGGGGGCCGCGCGCACCAGCAGCACCGGCACCTCCGCGCCGCTCACCACGGCGGCGGCGTCGCTGCCGAGCGCGAGCCGCCGGAGGCCGCGCCGCCCGTGGGTGCCGAGCACGATCAGGTCCGCCTGCCACTCGCGCGCCTCGGCGACGATGCCGTCGGCCACCGGCTCGCCCACGACCTCGCGGCAGTGGCTCTCGGCGGCGACGCCCTGCGCGCGGGCGCTGCCCTCGGCCGCAGCCAAGAGCGCGTGGCTGCGCTCGCGGAACTTCGCCAGGAACTCGTCCGCGTGCACCGCGAGCTCCGGGCCCGCGAACGCCAGCAGGTCGTCGACCACGTGCACGATGCGCAGCCGCGCGCCGAGCGCCTTGGCGAGCCGCAGCGCCTCGGCGAGGCCCAGACCGGCGGTCTCGCTGCCATCGATGGGGACCAGGATCCGCTGGTACATGGGAGCCTCCAGAGGGCCGGCGCGGGCAGGGCCTGCCTACAGCGACGGCGTGCCCGGGCCCGCGTGGGTCCGGTCGTGGACTTCCTGGCAGCGCACGCAGCGCGCCGCCTCCGGCTGCGCCTCGAGGCGCTCGACGGGGATCGCGGCGCCGCAGCTCAGGCACTCGCCGTAGCGGCCCGCGCGCAGGCGCGCGAGCGCACCCTCGACCGCGCGCACCTCGGCGAGGTCGCGGTCGATGTCGGCGAGGTCGAGGTCGACCAGGAGGTCGGCGAGCGACTCGTCCTCGGTGTCGCGCACCCGGTCCGCGAGCAGCCGGGCGCGGTCGTCCTCGGCCGCGTCCAGGTGCGAGAGCAGGGTGGTGCGAAGCTGAGTGAGACGCTGCTCGAGCGCCGCGCGCCGCGAGCCGAGCTCGGCGACGGAAAGGTGGTCACGCATGGGGTGCCTCCCGGTTCGCGCGCCGGATCACCGCCCGGCGCCCGATTGCCACTGTCGCGCCGCCGAGTGCTGCGCGGCAATAGGTACTGCTCGCCGCCGGGCGCCGGCTCGAGCGGTGCCCATCGCGGAAAGGCGCAATGGTGGCGGCGCCGCGCCGCTGCCACGTGAATGAGTAGGTGCTCGCGTTGGGTGCTCGCGTTCGGACCGGCGCCACTCAGTGG
>JAFEDP010000781.1 GCA_018241545.1 Pseudomonadota bacterium | reverse complement strand
AGCTTCTCGGCGAGCTCGTACAGGTCCCAGTGCGCGTCCACGCTGTGGTAGACCGCGAGCCAGGCCGCGGTCACCGCCTTGCTCGCGACGTAGGGCTGGGTGAAGTCGCGGTCGAGGGCGGTTTCGGGGATCTCGAAGCCGCGCCGCGACAGCAGCCGCAGCGCCTCGTCGTACAGCGAGGGCGCGGCGAGCGCCTCCTCGAGCGCCGCGTGGGCGGCGGGGTCGGCGCGGTGCACGGCGATCATCTGCCGGTTCTTGTTGCCGAGCGTGAACTCCAGCAGCCGGTACTGCCACGACTGGAAGCCCGAGGCGCGCCCGAGCTGGTTGCGAAAGCGCGAGTAGTCGAACGGCGTCAGCGTCGCGAGCACGTCCCACGCCTGCACCAGCTGGCGCTGGATGTGGCCGACGCGCGTCAGCATCTTGAAGCACGGCGCGAGGTCGTCGCGGCGCACGCAGGCGATCGCGGCGCGCAGCTCGTGCAGGCACAGCTTCATCCACAGCTCGCTGGTCTGGTGCACGACGATGAACAGCATCTCGTCGTGCTCGGGCGAGCGCGGGTGCTGGGCCTGCAGCAGCCGGCCGAGGTCGAGGTAGCCGCCGTAGGTCTGCGGCTGCGGCACGTCCCAGTAGACGCCCTCGTCGGAGACGTCGACCGCGGCCGCGTTGGGCGGCGGCGTCGGCAGCAGCGGGTCGTCCTCGCCGCCCATGCCCGGCCTCAGCCGTAGACCCAGGCCGGCACGTGCCGCCAGCCGCGCGTCAGCTCGCGGTCGAGCGCGCGATAGGCGGGCTCGTGCGCCTCGACGAGGCGCCAGTAGCGCGCCGAGTGGTTGAGGTGGCGCGTGTGGCACAGCTCGTGCAGCAGCAGATAGCGCACCACCGGCGGTGGCTGGAACAGCAGGCACACGTTGAGGCTGATGGTGCCGCTCCTCGAGCAGCTGCCCCAGCGCGTGCGCTGGCGGCGCAGCTGCAGGCGCGCGTAGCCAAAGCCGCGCTCGGCCGCGAGCGAGGCGAGCCACGGCTCGAGCGCGGCGCGCGCGGTCGCGGTCAGGAACGCGCGCAGCTGGCGGCGCGCCTCGGCCTCGCGCTCGGGCGCGCCGTACACCACGAGCTCGTCCGGGGCCACGACGCGGTAGCCGGCGCGCCGCCGCGCGAGGTAGCGCACCTGCCAGGCGGCGCCG
>JAFEDP010000780.1 GCA_018241545.1 Pseudomonadota bacterium | reverse complement strand
GAGCCAGCCAACCGAGAAGCCCGCCCAGTGCCCGAGCCCGGCGCGCGCGAACTCGGTGAACGAGCGTACTCGCGGGTTGGCCACGGCCATCTCGCCGAGCATGCGCATCATCAGGAACACGACCGCGCCGGTCAGGGCGTAGCTGATGATGCAGGCCGGGCCGGCGGCGATGATCGCCGCGCTGCTGCCGACGAACAGCCCGGCGCCGATGATCCCGCCGATCGTGATCATGGACACGTGGCGCGGCCGCAGCGTCCGGCTGAGCGAGTGGTCGTCTGCGGCTACCGTTTCGGCGGCATGATTCATGGGCGAGCGTCCCCCCCGGGCCCGGTCGCGGGCCGACACCGGGAGGTTACACAATGCGGCGCCGGCCGGTAGTGGGTTCTACAATAGTCATGTCGCGGCTGGCGCCGCGGGCGGCAGCGGGGAGGGGGCGTGGGCGCACAGGCGGATCCGGACTTCGACGACATCCAGGCCGCGGCACGGCGCATCGCGCCATACGTGCAGCGCACGCCGGTGCTGAGCGCGGCGGAGCTGTCCCGCGAACTCGGCGCTGCGGTCGAGTTCAAGTGCGAGAACCTGCAGAGCGCCGGCGCCTTCAAGTCGCGCGGGGCGTGCAATGCCGTGTTCAGCCTCGACGACGCGGCCGCCGCCCACGGCGTCGCCACGCACTCCTCGGGCAATCACGCCGCGGCGCTCGCGCGGGCGGCACGCCTGCGTGGCATCCCCGCCTACATCGTGATGCCGCGCGGCGCACCGCGCATCAAGCGCGCGGCGGTCGAGGGCTACGGCGGCAGGGTGCGCGAGTGCGAGCCGACGCTCGCCGCGCGCGAGGCCGCCGCCGCCGCACTGGTCGCCGAAACCGGCGCCACGCTCGTACATCCGTACGACGACCCGCGCGTGATCGCGGGCCAGGGTACGGTGCTGATCGAGCTCGCCGCCCAGACCTCGCCACCCGATCTGCTGCTGTTGCCGGTGGGCGGTGGCGGGCTGCTGTCGGGCACGGCGCTGGCGAGCCGCCGCCTGTGGCCGCGCACGCGCGTGATCGGGGTCGAGCCGGCCGGCGCGGATGACGCGGCACGCTCGTTCAGGGCCGGCGCGCTGCAGCCGCCGCCCGAGGCGCGCACGATCGCCGACGGGCTGCGCGGCGCGCTGTCGGCGCGCACGCTGCGCCTGGCGCG
>JAFEDP010000077.1 GCA_018241545.1 Pseudomonadota bacterium | reverse complement strand
GGCGGCGGCGTCAGCGGCGCTCTCGATCGTCCCGTACAGGAGCTCGAGGCGTCGCTCCGCGACGCCGCAGAACTCGAGCACGCCCACCTCGAGCTGCGTGCGCATCGCCGCGTCGTAGCCGCGCTTCTGGTAGGCCTCGCGGCTGGTGCCCGCGAGGCCGATCAGCCACACGCGCCGGTGCGGGTAGTTGCGCCCGCCGTAGGCCCAGCCGTGGTTCCAGACCCGGTCGACCCAGCCCTTGAGGAGCGCCGGCATCGACCACCACCACACCGGGAACACGAGCACGCTCGCCTCGTTGCGCTCGACGCGCGCCATCTCGGCGCGCACCGCCTCCGAGTAGCGCTTCGCGGGATCCGCCCAGTCCGGCTCGTCGGCAGCGTCGAGGCGCGGGTCGAAGCCCTCGCGCGCGAGGTCCGCCCACTCGACCACCCCGCCCGCGCGCTCGAGCGCGCCGGCGAAGGCGCGCGCGACCGCGTGGGTCAGCGATTCCGGCCGCGGATGCGCGACCACCAGCAGCGTCTTCATGCCCTTCTCCGCCAGGCCCGGCGTGCGCGCCGGGCCCGGATGCGCCGCCTCAGTAGCGGACCGTGAACTCGACGCCGTAGGTACGCGGCTCGCCCACGAGCGCGTAGTCGAAGCCGAGGCCACCGTCCTCGATGTTGCGCTGTGCGAGGCCGTAGCTCAGGTACTCCTTGTTGGCGAGGTTCTTGCCCCACAGCGCCACCGAGAAGTGGTTGTCGCGACCGCCCAGCAGCGACACGCGCGCATTGACGATGCCGTAGCCCGGCTGCGAGATGCGGTCGGTGTTGAGCGCGTCGTAGTACTGCTTGGCGTAGTAGTTGCCGTCGGCCGCGATGTGCAGGTCGCCGACCGAGAGACGCGCCACGCGCCAGTCGAAGGCCAGCGAGCCGTTGAACTTCGGCGCCATGATCAGCTGGTTGCCGGAGCGGTCGGCGAAGTGCAGGTACAGCTCCTCGTACTTGCTGTTGAGGACGCCGAGGCTCGCGCGGATGTCGAGGTCGGCGCTCGGCTTGGCGTGCAGGTCGAAGTCGGCGCCGATGATGCGCGAGCGCGGCGCGTTCTCGAGCCGGAAGCCGGTGCCGCCGCAGCCGGTGTCGGATGGGAACGCGCAGTAGGTGTCGAGGAACTGCTGGTCCTTGTACTGGTAGTAGAAGGCCGCGCCGTTGAGCTCGAGGCGCTTGTTGAGGAGCTCGCTCTTGACGCCGACCTCGTAGGCGTTGAGGCGCTCGGGGCTCGCGAAGTTGACCTCTACCGGCCCGTTGAACGCCTGGCCGTTGAAGGCGGCGCCGCGGTAGCCCTGGCTGAAGCTGGCGTAGCCAAGCACGTCCTCCGCGATCTTCCAGTCGGCGCCGATGCGCAGGCTCAGGTTGTTGTTCTTCTTGACCTGGTCAGGCATGAAGCCGCACTGCACCGCGATGCTCGCGACGTAGCCGGGCCCATCGCAGGTCTGGCCCGGGTAGATCGTCTGCGACCACAGCGTCGGGTACTGGTCCGGGCCGAGGATCGTCGGCTGGCCGGTCATGCCGCCCTCGAGCGCGTAGAAGTTCTTGATCGTGATCTCGTCGTTCGTGTACCGCAGCCCGCCGCGCAGCGTGACCGTCGGTGTCATCTCGTAGGTCGTGTTCAGGAACAGCGCCTTGCTGGTGCGGATCTGGTCGAAGTTGTTGTACTCGTCGTAGCCCCACAGCGGATTGCCGCCATTGTCGAAGAAGTAGTAATTGACCGTCGAGTCGAAGAAGTGGAACTGCTCCGCGTAGTGGGTGTTGTCACGGCTGAAGAACGCCCCCGCCAACCAGCCGAACGCGCCGGTGTCGTGCGAGGCAATGCGCACTTCCTGCGAGAACGAGTTGATCGTCGAGGAATACAGGTTCGGGTCGTCGATGTGGATCGCGGTACCCGCGTCGGTGGTGGCGAGCGCGCCGTCGTCGCTGCGCTCGAACCAGCGCCCGTAGTCGAAGCCGGTTACCGAGGTCAGCGTGTAGTGCGCACCGATCTGCCAGTCGATCTTGAGCGAGGCGCTGTCGTTGTCCAGCTTCTTCGGGATCGCGTACTTGGCCCCGCTCCCCCACCAGCCGTAGTTGCCGGCCGTGCCGACGTAGGTCGGCGAGGACGGGTTGTTGTCGACGTTGATGGCGTGCGCGCCGTAGGGCGTGCCGCCCGAGCGCGTGACCGCCACCTTGAGCAGCGCCGAGAGGTTGTCGCTCGGCTTCCACAGCAGCGACAGGCGCCCGCCGGCGGCGTCGACGCCGTTGAGCGGCTTGACGCCCGGCACCACGCTGTCCACCCAGCCGTCGCGCTCGTCGTACACGCCGGCGAGCCTAAAGCCCAGCACGCCGTCGATCAGCGGGCCGCCGATCGCGCCGGTGGCCATGCGCTGGTTGTAGTTGCCCGCGCCGACCGTCAGGTAGCCGTCGTACTCGGTCAGGCTCGGGTCCTTGGAGTAGAACGCGATCGCCCCGCCCGTGGCGTTCTTGCCGTACAGCGTGCCCTGCGGGCCGCGCAGCACCTCGACTCGGTCGAGGTCGTAGGTCTGCAGCGCCTGCACCGCGCCGACCGGCTTGTAGACGTCGTCGACGTACATCGCGATCGGGCTCGACTGGTTCTGGCTCCAGTCGTTGGTGGTCACGCCGCGCAGCGCGAAGGTCGGCTGCGCCTCCTCGCCGTAGGGCAGGCTCAGGGTCAGGTTGGGCACCGCCGAGGCGATGTCGCCCGCCTGGCGCACCCCGCGCGACTCGAGGTCGGCGCTCGAGATCGCCGAGATCGCGATCGGCACGTCCTGCAGGCGCTCGCTCTTGCGCTGCGCCGTCACGATGACTTCCTCGAGGCTGGCGTCGCTGGCGGCGGTCTGGGCGCGCGCGGCGACCGGCAGCGCGGCGGCGGCGGTGACCGCGCCGCAGAGCGCGGCGCGCACGAGCAGGGACAGGCGGTGGTTCATGGACTTCTCCGGACTGGGGACGGGTGGCGGCGCGCGCATCGCGCCGCCGGATTTCCTGGTGCGCACGCGTGAACCCGTCCGTGGCTCACGATCGCACCCGCAGGTTCTTGGGGTCGTACAGCGGCGTCAGCGAGGCCCGCGCCCCGACGCGCCGGTCGGCGATCTGGATCTCGAAGCGGCCCTCGGCGAGCTGCTCCGGCGTCAGGCCCGGGCGCGCGACGTAGCCGAGCGCGACCGCCCCGCCGAGGGTGTGGCCGTACATCCCGGAGGTGACGTAGCCCACCTGGGCGCCGTCCCACAGGATCGGCTCGTTGTGGTAGACGAACGCGTCCGGCGCCTCGAGCAGGAACTGCACCAGCCGCCGCTTCGGCGGCCCGGCCGCGCGCGCGGCCTCGAGCGCCTCGCGGCCGATGAAGCCGCCGGCCTTCTTCCAGGCGCAGGTGAAGGCGAGGCCCGCCTCGAGCGGCGTATCGTCGGGGCCGACGTCGTGCGACCAGTCGCGGTAGGCCTTCTCGATGCGCAGCGAGTTGAGCGCGTGCAGGCCGCAGTGGGCGAGCCCGTGCGCCGCGCCGGCCGCGAGCAGCCGGTCGTAGACCGGCTGCGCGAACGGCGTCGGCACGTACAGCTCGAAGCCGAGCTCGCCGACGTAGGTCAGGCGGATCGCGAGCACGGTCTGGTAGCCGAGCCGGACCTCGCGGGCGCTGCCGAACGGGAAGGCCGCGTTCGACAGGTCGTCGTCGGTCAGCGACTGCAGCAGCGCGCGCGAGTTCGGGCCCTGCACGTTGAGCATCGCATAGGCGCCGGTGAGGTCGGTCAGCACGCAGCAGGCGCCGGCCGGCACGTGGCGGCGGATCCACGCCTCGACGTGGGTCTGGGTGAAGGCGGCGGTCAGCACCAGGAAGCGGTCGGCGGCGAGGCGCGTGACCGTGAGGTCCGCCTCGATGCCGCCGCGCGGGTTCAGGAACTGGGTGTAGACGCAGCGCCCGACCGGGACGTCGAGCTCCGCGGTCGCGAGCCGGTTGAGCACGGCGAGCGCGTCGCGGCCCTCGACCTGGAGCTTGGCGAACGAGCTCAGCTCGATGACGCCCACCGCCTCGCGCACCGCGCGGTGCTCGGCGGCGTGGTTCTCGAACCAGTTCGGCCGGCCCCAGCTGTAGGCGTACTCGGGCTTCTGGCCGGGCCGGGCGTACCAGTTCGGCCGCTCCCAGCCCGCCGACTCGCCGAAGCAGGCGCCCGCCGCCGCGAGGCGGTCGTGCAGCACGCTCTTCTTGACGTTGCGCGCCGTCTCCCACTGCCGGAACGGCCAGTGGTCCTGGTAGCCGACGCCGAGCGTCTCGACGGTGCGGTCGGCGAGGAAGCGGTCGTTGTCCTGCCAGGCGTGCGTGCGCGCGATGTTGACGCTCCACACGTCCATCGGCGGGTGACCGTCGACGATCCACTGCGCCATCACGTGGCCGACGCCGCCGCCGGAGAGGATGCCGAGCGAGTTGAAGCCGGCGGCCACGAAGAAGTTCTTGAGGTTCGGCGCCTCGCCCATCAGGTAGTTGTGGTCGGGCGTGAACGACTCGGGGCCGCAGAACAGCAGCTTGACGCCGGTGTCGAGCAGGATCGGCACGCGGCGCATCGCGCGCTCGATGTAGGGCGCCATCCGGTCCCAGTCGGGCGGGATGTCGCCGAAGCAGAAGTCCTCCGGGATGCCGTCGAGCCCCCACGGCGCGGCCTCCTTCTCGAAGAGGCCCACCATGATCTTGCCGGCCTCCTCGCGGATGTAGGCCGAGCGGCCCGGGTCGCGCAGGATCGGCAGCTTCGGGTGCACCCCGGCCACGGGCTCGGAGATCAGGTAGTAGTGCTCGGCGGCCTGCAGCGGCACGTTGACGCCGGCTAGCCGGCCGACGCGCCGCGCCCACATGCCGGCGCAGTTGACGACGATCTCGGCCTCGACCGCGCCCTCGGTGGTCTCGACGCCGGTGACGCGACCGTCGCGGGTGCGGATGCCGGTGACCGCGACGTTCTCGAGCAGGCGCGCCCCGCCCTGGCGCGCACCCTTGGCGAGCGCCTGCGTGACGTCGGTCGGGTTGACGCGCGCGTCGTTCGGGAAGTGGAAGGCGGCGGCCAGGTCGGAGACGTCGGCGAGCGGCCACAGCGCCTGCACCTCGCGCGGCGAGATCTCGTGGGCCTCGACGCCGAAGCTCTTCGCCATGTTGAAGCCGCGGCGCATCTCGTGCGCCTTGTCCTTCGTCATCGCGAGCTGGATCGAGCCGCAGTCGATGATGCCGGTGGCCTGGCCGGTCTCGGCCTCGAGGCGCCGGTACAGGTCCTGGGTGTACTTGGCGAGCTTGGTCTGGGTCTCGGTGTCCCGCAGCGTCGTCAGCAGCCCCGCCGCGTGCCAGGTCGTGCCGGAGGTCAGCTGCCTGCGCTCGAGCAGCAGCACGTCGCGCCAGCCGAGCTTCGTCAGGTGGTAGGCGATCGAGCAGCCGCTGACGCCGCCGCCGATGATGACGACGCGGGCGCGGGACGGGAGCCGGGAGGCGGGAGCCGGGGTGGGATCGGTCATAGCAGGTGGGCGATGAAGTCGTAGCTCGAATGGGCGGCGTCGCGGGCGTGCACCGAGAGCGTGCCGCGCGCGCCGGCGTAGCGGCCGGTGCCGCCGACGATGCCGAAGGTGGCGTCACCCTCGTCGGGGTAGGCGCCGGCGATCAGCAGCGCGCCGTGCGCGAGGGTCAGCGTGAAGCGGCAGTCCCACCAGGCGCCGAGCTCGACCCGCGTGCAGACGCCGCGGCTCGCACCGACCTGGCGCCGGTCGGCGGCGTCGAAGAGCGGATTGGCGAAGACGATCTCGTCGCCGAGCGCGTCGGCGTCGCGCGTGCGGTGCAGGACCGTCTCGCCGCTCGCGTGCTCGACGAGGCGCAGGGCCTCGCCGGCGGCGGCGGGCGCGGCCGCGAGCACGGCCGCCAGCAACAGGGCGCAGCGCATCGACATCATGGACCTCCCCTCGCATCCCCGCCGGCCGCGGCGGCCGGACAGCCGCGCGCGCCGGCCGTTGCCGGACTGCGCGCCGAGGGTGCCCCGCCGGCGCGCGCCGGTCTTTCGGGTTCCTGCCGGCCCTGTCGCAAGCTTGCCGTTTTCGCCGCCGCCCCCGCCGCTCAGGCGAGGCAGCGGTCGCGGTAGCGCTTGGGCGTCGTGCCGCAGCGGCGGCGGAACACCGTCGTGAAGTGGCTCTGGGTCGCGAAGCCGACCATGTTGGCGACCGAGGCGAGGTCGGCGGACCCGCTGCGCAGCAGTTCCTTGGCGCGCTCGATGCGCCGCGCGATCACGTACTGGCGCGGCGACTGGCCGGTGGCCTTCTTGAAGGCGCGCGCGAAGCGGAACGGGCTCATCGCCGGCGCCGCGGCGATCGCCTCGAGCGACAGCTCGTCGCCGAGGTGGGTCTCGATGTAGTCGATGGCGGCGCGCAGCTGGCGCGCCGTCATCTCGAGCCGCTCGGGCGCCGCGCCGAAGTCGCGCACCGTCGAGTGGTGGCGCAGCAGGTGCAGCGCGAGCGAGCGCGCCACCGTGTCGGCGAACAGGCGCGTGCCGAGGCCGGGGCTCTCGATCTCGGCGAGCAGCTGGCGCGCGAGGTCCGAGAACGCCGGGTCGACGAGCGCGACGCCGTCGATCAGGTGGAAGCGCGGCAGGTCGATCTCGTCGGCGACCTCGCGCACCACCGCCGGGTCGAGGAACACGTGCAGCTCGTCGAGCGGGTCGGCGCAGTGCCAGACGCTCTCCTGCCCCGCCGCCATCAGCATCGCGTTGCCCGGCACGGAGTGGCCGCGATGCGGCCGGCCGGCGAAGCGGCTGTCCACGTGGCACGGGCGCAACAGGTGCACGGCGATGAAGTGCCGGTCGAGCGGCGGCAGGGTCAGCTCCCAGCACTTGAGGCCGTCGAAGCGATGCGCCTCGAGGTGGCGCCAGCCGAGTCCCGCGCTGGTCCGGCTCGGCGTCGGCAGCCGGCCCAGCCACGGCGCCGTCGCCTCGCCGCCCGCCTGCGCCCGATCCGTTGCCCGCATGCCACCCCCGCGATGGAACCCGAGCGCGACTATATCGCCGGCGCGCGCGCCTGACCATGCGCTGCGCGTCCTGCAAATCACGCTACGGGCGCAGCGCAGGCGATTATCGATACCGCGCGGCGCGCATCGCGCAAGCGCGGCGCGCTCCGCCGCGGTGCGGCCCGCGCTCAGCCGCCGCGGGGGCCCGGGAACGCCTCCGCGTCGGAGTACGGGAACCACCAGAAGTCGTGCGGGTTGGCCGCCGCGTCGATCATCGAGAGCTTGGTGTGGCGGAAGGTGTCGAGTCCCTCCGAGCCGAGCTGGCGGCCGAGACCCGACTGCTTGCGACCGCCGAAGGGACCGGCGTCGTTGTCGAGCAACGGGGCGTTGACCCACACCATGCCCGCCTCGAGCTCGTTGACCGCGCGCATCGACTCGGCGAGCACGGTCGTGTAGATCGTGGCGCCGAGCCCGTAGCGCGAGCGGTTGGCGAGGTGCAGCGCCTCGTCGAGGTCGCGCACGCGCGTGACCGGCGCGACCGGGCCGAAGGACTCGGTGTTCATGATCTCGGCGTCAGCCGACACCTCGCCGAGCACGGTCGCGTCGGCGAAGTAGCCGCGCGTCAGCCCCGCCGGGCGGCCGCCGCCGGCCAGCACCCGCGCGCCCTCGCCCTTGGCGCGCGACAGCAGGCCGCTGTAGCGGTCGAGCTCGCGGCGCGAGGCCATCGGGCCCATGTCGACCTTGTCGAGGCCGTTGCCGATGCGCACCTGGCGCGCGTGGTGCACGAGGCGCTCGACGAAGCGGTCGTAGATCGACTCGTGCACGTAGAAGCGCTCGGCGGCGGCGCACACCTGGCCGCAGTTGAGGAACGCGCCGAAGGCGGCGCCGCGGGCCGCGACCTCGAGCGGCGCCGAGGGCATCACGATGAACGGGTCGTTGCCCGAGGTCTCGATCAGCGCGCGCTTGTACAGCCGCCCGCAGGTCTCGCCGACCTTGCGGCCGGTCTCGATGCCGCCGGTGAAGGCGACCATGTGCGTGTCCGGCGACTCGACGAGCGCGGCGCCGGTCGCGCCGCCGCCGGCGAGCACCTGCACGAGGCCGGCCGGCAGCGCGTCGAAGGCCGCCGTGAACTCGAGCGTCGTCAGCGTCGTCAGGTCCGAGGGCTTGATGATCACGGCGTTGCCGCTCGCGAGCGCCGCGATCGCCTGCCAGCACAAGAGGCACAGCGGATAGTTGAACGGCAGGATGATCACGACCACGCCGAGCGGGTCCTTGGTCGTGAAGTGGAACTGGCCATCGACGGTGTGGCCGAGCACCTTGCCGGCCTCGTGGCGCGCGACCTCGGCGTAGTAGTCGGTCGCGGTCGTCGACCAGGTGGCCTCGTCGAAGGACTCCTTGTAGGGCTTGCCCATCTCGCGCGTCAGCATCTCGGCGACCCGCGGCCGCGCCGCAGTCATGCGCCGCGACACCTCGTGCAGCAGCTCCGAGCGGCGGTGGTAGTTGACGCGCGCCCAGGCGCGCTGCGCGGCGTTGGCGACCGCGACCGCCTCGGCGATCTCGGCCGGGGTCGCCTCGACGATCTCGCCGACGCGCTCCTCGGTCGCCGGGTCAATGACCGGCAGCGCGCTCCCGCCGGCGGCGCGCCGCAGCGCCCCGCCGATGCGGTGGTGGCCGGAGAGCCGCTTCATCTGCTCGAGCGTGGTCGTCATGGGGCACCTCGTGGGACAGCGCGCGTCGCACCCGCCGGTGCGCGCCGCGCCGCAGGAGGGAGTCTCCGGCGCGCGGCCGCGCGGTGCTTTCCGGTTCATGCCGGATTTGTCGCGAGCTTGCCTGAATTTCTCCGGACGTCACCGGCCTTGTGAGGGTCGTGCGCCGAAACCCCGCGGCTGCCGGCCCAAGCGCAGGCCAGACGGGCCCGTCCCGGCGCCCCGCCCCGGCGCCCCGCCCTGCCCTGCCCCCCGCGTCTGGGTTTGCGTCGCGCCGCAGCCGCGCGTGCAAGCGGCCCGTCACGGCACGCGAGCTACTTCCCTGCGCGTGTCAGGAGCTCATCGAGCGCAGCGACGATCTCCGGCCCCTGGCCGACGAGGCTGCCGACCTTCGCGCCGAGCTGATCGGTTGCGACGGACACGATCTCGAGCGGATGCAGCACGACCGCCGCGCCGCGGATCCTGAACGAGGGGTTGAGGCTCGGCAGCGCCACCTTGCCGTTCGCCGTTGCGCGCACGAGCGGCACGACGACCCGCCGTCGGAAACCATCGAACCGGGAGGACTGCACGATCACCACGTACGGGATGACGTCGGCGTGGCGACCCGTGTTCCGGTGGACGTCACACTGCGCCATCGTCAGAGCGTGGAATGCTCGTCGGCGAATGAGCCGTGGTCCGACGCAAAGCGGTTCCACGTCTCGACCGCCGATTCGATCGCCTGCGCCCTGTCGCGGCGCTCGCGCTCGGCCTGGTCAACGTAGCCGGCGAGCAGAGATTCGACGACGCCAGACAGGTTGTCGGCGATGTCGCGGACCCGGTTCACGAGATCCTCGTTGAGGGTCAGGTTGACCGCGCGCTTGCGCGCATTGACGTCGTAGCCGGTTGCCGTCGCGCCCTGCCGGATGCGCATGGTCTGCGCATTCTGCTGGCGACGTCAATCGACGCCGCGCAGGAACGGCGCGGACCGACCGGCGGCGCCCACCGATTCGACACGCGAGCCGGACGCGCCGGCCTACTCCGGTTCCGCCAGCACTCCCTCGCGCGCCGGCTGCTTCTTCAGCTTCTCGAGGAGCGTGGTGCGACCGACCCCGAGGAGGCGCGCGGCGTGCGCCACGACCCCCTCGGTGCGCCCGAGCGCCTGCGCGATCAGCTCGCCCTCGACCGCCGCCAGCGCCGCGCGCAGGTCGAGGCCGTCGGCCGGGAGCGTCAGGCGCGGGGTCTCGCCGGACTCGGCCGTCGACGCCTCCTCCGGAGGCAGAGACGGCGCGGCCGGCGACGGCCGGGCTGCCCCCGTCCGCGCGGTCGCGAACGGCAGGAGCTCCGGGCCGACCGGCGCGCCGCCGGCCGCGACCGAAAGGCGTTCCATCAGGTTCTCGAGCTCGCGCACGTTGCCCGGCCAGCGGTGGCCGGCGAGCGTCTCGTGCGCCGCGCGGCTGAACACGACCGTCGGGAAGCCGCGCGACTCGAGCCTGAGGTTCAGGTCCTCGATCAGCAGCGGCAGGTCCTCGGGCCGGTCGCGCAGCGGCGGCAGCGCGACCGGGAACACGTTGAGGCGGTAGTAGAGGTCGGCGCGGAAGCGCCCGGCCGCGACCTCGGCCTCGAGGTCGCGGTTGGTGGCCGCGACGATGCGCACGTCGCAGGCGATCGTGGTGCCGGAGCCGACGCGCTCGTAGCAGCGCTCCTGCAGCACGCGCAGCAGCTTGACCTGCATCAGCGGGCTCATCTCGCCGATCTCGTCCAGGAACAGCGTGCCGCCGCCGGCGAGCTCGAAGCGTCCGCGGCGCGCGGTGATGGCGCCGGTGAAGGCGCCGCGCTCGTGGCCGAACAGCTCGCTCTCGAGCAGCTCCGCCGGGATCGCGCCGCAGTTGACCGGCACGAACGGCCCGCCGGCGCGCGGCGAGAGCGCGTGCAGCTCCTTCGCGACCCCCTCCTTGCCGGTGCCGGACTCGCCGGTGATCAGGACCGTG
>JAFEDP010000779.1 GCA_018241545.1 Pseudomonadota bacterium | reverse complement strand
CACGGCATGCTCGAGCACGCGGTCGAGGTCGACGCGGGCCGCGTCGCCCGTTACGAGATCCGCACCCCGACCGACTTCAACTTCGCCGCCGACGGTCCCTTCGTGGCGCGCCTCGCCGGCCGGGCCGCCCCCGACGCCGCCGCCGCGCGGCGGATGGCCGAGCTGTGGGCGCTCGCCTTCGATCCCTGCGTCGGCTACGCCGTGGCCGTGTCCGGAGCTGCGCATGCATGAGATGTCGCTGATGGAGAGCGTCCGCGAGATCGTCGACGAGGCGGCGCGCCGCCACGGCGCGACGCGGGTAGCGGTCGTCAGGCTCGAGATCGGGGCGCTGGCGGCGGTGGATCCGGCGGCCCTGCGCTTCGCCTTCGACGTCGTGATGCGCGGCGGCCCGGCGCAGGCCGCGGCGCTCGAGATCGAGTCGACCCCCGGCAGCGGCTGGTGCTGGGACTGCGCCCGCAGCGTCGTGCTCGGCGCCGGCGGCACGGACTGCCCCGACTGCGGCGGCCACCGGCTCGAGGTCACCGGCGGGACGGACATGCGCGTCAAGGACATCGACCTGGCGAGCGAGGAGGAGGTGCTGTCATGTGCGTGACCTGCGGCTGCGAATCCACGGTCCCGGCCGGCAGCGGACCCGCCCGGGGATCTGGGCACACCCACGACCACGCCCACGATCACCCTCATGAGCACGACCCGGGCCACGGCGCGGCCCTCGCGCCCGGCGCGCCCGGCTTCGGCGTGCTGCGCCCCGCCGCGAATCGAACGGTGAGCCTCGAGCAGGACCTGCTGGCCAAGAACGATCGCTACGCGGCGGCCAACCGTGCCCGCTTCGCGGCGGGGGGCGTGCTGGCGCTCAACCTGGTGTCGAGCCCGGGGTCCGGCAAGACGACCCTGCTCGTGCGCACGCTCGAGGCGCTGCACGGCCGTCGCCCGGTCGCGGTCGTCGAGGGCGACCAGCAGACGCGCCTCGATGCCGACCGCATCGCCGCGACCGGCGCGCCGGTCGTGCAGCTCAACACCGGCAAGGGCTGCCACCTGGACGCCCACCAGGTCGGCCATGCGCTCGAGGAGCTGGCGCTGCCTGCGGGCGGGGTGCTGTTCATCGAGAACGTCGGCAACCTGGTGTGCCCGGCGGCCTTCGATCTCGGCGAGGCGCACAAGGTGGTGGTGCTGTCGGTGACCGAG
>JAFEDP010000778.1 GCA_018241545.1 Pseudomonadota bacterium | reverse complement strand
GCCCGGGTCCGCCGCCGGCAGCGCGGCCAGTCCCGACTGCAGCGCGCGGAAGTACAGCATCGTGCCGCCGACCAGCAGCGGCACGCGGCCGCGAGCGCGGATGGCGACGGCGAGGCCCTGCACGTCGCGCACGAACTCCCCGACCGAGTAGCGCTCGGCCGGGTCGCGGATGTCGATCAGGTGGTGCGGCACGCGCGCGCGCAGCGCCGCGTCGGGCTTCGCGGTGCCGATGTCGAGCCCGCGGTAGACCATCGCCGAGTCGACGCTGACGATCTCGACCGGCAGGCGCTCGGCGAGCGCGAGCGCGACGTCGGTCTTGCCCGCGCCGGTCGGGCCCATCAGCAGGATCGCGCCTTCCTCCACGTGCCGCCCGCTCAGCGCCCGCGCAGGAACAGCCGGTCGAGTTCCTCGAGCGAGACCCGCACCCAGGTCGGCCGGCCGTGGTTGCACTGGTCGGCGCGGTCGGTGCGCTCCATCTCGCGCAGCAGCGCGTTCATCTCGGCGAGCGTCAGGCGCCGCTGCGCGCGCACCGCGGCGTGACAGGCCATCGTTGCGAGCGTGCGCTCGCGCCGCGACTCGACCGCGAGCGAGGCGCCCTGCTCGGCGAGTTCGGCGAGCGCGCCGCGCACGAGGCCGCCGAGGTCGTCGCGCCCGAGCGCGAGCGGCGCCTCCCTGAGCGCGAGGCGGGTCGGGCCGATGCGGTCGACGAGCAGCCCGAGCGCGTCGAGCTCCGCCGCGAGCTCGGTGGCGAGCTCGGCCTCGGCCTCGCCGACCTCGATCGCGACCGGCACCAGCAGCCGCTGCCGCGGCGGCGCGCCGGCCTCGAGATCGCGCTTCAGGCGCTCGTAGATCACCCGCTCGTGGGCCGCGTGCATGTCCACGAGCGCCAGCCCGTCGGCGGTCTCGGCGACGATGTAGATGCCGTGCAGCTGGCCGAGCGCGAAGCCGAGCGGCGGCACCGGGGCGCCGGAGTCGTGCGCCGCGGCGGGCGCCGGGGCCGCCGTCTCGGCGCGCGCCAGCACTGTCCAGTCGAGGCGCGGCGCGGGCTCGCCGACCGCGAGCGCCATCGGCTGCTGGCGCGGCGGTGCGGCCGGCGGCACGAGCGCCCCGGCGGCGATCGGCCCCACCGCGCCGGCGGCCGGGCAGGACGCGGCGACCCCCGCCTCGACACAGCGTCGGACGAA
>JAFEDP010000777.1 GCA_018241545.1 Pseudomonadota bacterium | reverse complement strand
CGATCGGCCGGCGACTCGCGCGCCGCGGCTTCGCGGTCGAGTACGTGCGCGGCCAGGGCGCCCCCGGCGACAGCGACCGCTACCCGCGCCTCAACGTCGTTGCGCGCCGCGACGGCGCGGCGCCCGGCCGCTGCGTGCACTTCAACGGCCATATCGACGTCGTCGAGCCCGGCCATGGCTGGAGCGTGGAGCCGTTCGCCGCCACCGTGCGCGACGGGCGGGTCTACGGCCGCGGCACCTGCGACATGAAGGGCGGGATCGCGGCGGCCATCGTCGCGGTCGAGGCCCTCGTCGACCTCGTGCCGCAGCTGCCGGGCGCGCTCGAGCTCTCGGGGACCGTCGACGAGGAGTCCGGCGGGTATGGCGGTGTCGCCTACCTCGCCGAGCGCGGCTGGTTCGCGCCGCAGCGCGTGCAGCACGTGATCATCCCCGAGCCCCTCAACGTCGACCGCGTCTGCATCGGGCACCGCGGCGTGTGGTGGGCCGAGCTCGAGACCCACGGGCGCATGGCGCACGGCTCGATGCCGTTCCTCGGCGACTCGGCGATCCGCCACATGGGCGCCGTGCTCGAGGGCCTCGAGCACGAGCTGCTGCCGCGGCTCAGCGCGCGGCAGACCGTGATGCCGGTCGTGCCCGCGGCGGCGCGCCAGTCGACGCTCAACGTCAACTCGGTCCACGGCGGCCAGCCGGAGGGCTTCGACGGCCTGCCCTCGCCGTGCGTGGCGGACTCCTGCCGGATCGTGATCGACCGCCGCTTCCTGGTCGAGGAGACGCTCGCGGCCGTCAAGGGCGAGGTGCGCGCGCTGCTCGAGCGCCTGGCGCGCGAGCGCCCGGGCTTTCGCTACACGCTGCGGGACCTGTTCGAGGTGCTGCCGGTCATGGCCGACCGCGACGGCCCGGTGGTGCAGGCCACCGTGGCCGCGGTGCGCGCCGTGCTCGGGCGCGAGCCGGCGATCGTGTGCTCGCCCGGGACCTACGACCAGAAGCACATCGACCGCATCGGCCGGCTGCGGGACTGCATCGCCTACGGCCCCGGCATCCTCGACCTCGCGCACCAGCCGGACGAGTACGTGCTGATCGACGACCTGGTCGCGTCCGCGAAGGTGATGGCGGTCGCCGCCTACCGGCTGCTGACCCGCGCCGCATGAGCGGCGCGCGCCGCCGCCGGGCGACCCGCGCGGCGCGGCTC
>JAFEDP010000776.1 GCA_018241545.1 Pseudomonadota bacterium | reverse complement strand
AAGCGGGCGCGCCGGGTGTGCGCGGCGCAGGCGATGGAGGCGTCGGCCGGAATCGAACCGGCGTACACGGATTTGCAGTCCGCTGCGTGACCACTCCGCCACGACGCCGGCCGGGGGAAACTGGAGCGGGAAACGAGGCTCGAACTCGCGACCTCAACCTTGGCAAGGTTGCGCTCTACCAACTGAGCTATTCCCGCCCGCGGCGAACCCGTAATTCTACGGCCCGCCCCGCCCCTGTCAAGGTTCGCCGCGCCGGCCCCGGCCGCCCGAGACGAGGTCCGGCCACGCGGCCTGGAGGTACAGCAGCATCGACCAGAGCGTGAGCACCGCGGCCACGATCGTGAGCGCAAGCCCGAGCCAGTACATGGGCAGGCCCAGGAACGGCTCGCGGAACAGCATCATCGACAGGCCGACGATCTGCGCGATGGTCTTGAACTTGCCAAGCCCGGACACCGCCACCTTGTGGCGCGCGCCGACCTCCGCCATCCACTCGCGCAGCGCCGAGATCGCGATCTCGCGGCCGATGATGACGGCGGCGGTCAGCGTCACGTACCACTCGGGATTGCGGCTGACGATCAGGACGAGCGCGGTCGCGACGATCAGCTTGTCGGCGACCGGGTCGAGGAAGGCGCCGAGGTGCGAGGTCTGGCCGGTCTTGCGCGCCAGGTAGCCGTCGAGCGTGTCGGTGATCCCGGCGATCGCGAACAGCAGCCCCGCGATCATGTCGCCCCAGCCGTACGGCAGGTAGAAGAGTCCGACGATGACCGGGATCAGCACGATCCTGAGCGCCGTCAGCAGGTTCGGGACCGTGTAGGGGTTCGTCACGCGTCACGCGTCCGGGTGCAGCCGTTCGTAGATCGCCTCCGCCAGCCGCCGCCCGATGCCGCGAACGCGTGCCAGGTCCTCGATGCCGGCGCCGAGCACGCCCTGCAGGCCGCCGAAGCGCTTCAGCAGCTCGCGCCGCCGCGCGGGACCCAAGCCCGGCACCTCCTCGAGCACCGAGGCCTGGCGCGCCTTCGCGCGCCGCGCGCGGTGACCGGCGATCGCGAAGCGGTGGGCCTCGTCGCGGATGCGCTGGACGAGGTGCAGCGCGCGCGAGTCCGGCGGCAGTATAAGCGGCACCTCCGACCCCAACAAGAAAAGCCGCTCCTGGCCGGCGCGCCGGTCCGCGCCCTTGGCGACGCCGACCACCGC
>JAFEDP010000775.1 GCA_018241545.1 Pseudomonadota bacterium | reverse complement strand
CGGCTCGATGCGCTCGCGCCCGGCGGCTACCGGGCGCTGCTCGGCCGGGCGCTCGCCGAGGAGCTCAACCTGCGGGTCGGCGACAGCGTGGTGCTGGCGGTGCCGGTCGGCACCGCGACCCCGGTCGGGGTCGTGCCGCGGGTGCGGCGCTTCACGGTGGCGGGCCTCGTGGAGTCCGGCTTCTACGAGTTCGACCGCAACGTGGCGCTCGTCGAGCTCGGCGACGCCGCGCGCCTGTTCCGCCTCGGCGAGGCCGTGACCGGACTGCGGCTGCGGGTCGACGACCCGTTCGCCGCCGGGCGCATCGTGCGCCAGGTCGCGGTCGACCTCGGCGGGGGCTTTACCATCAGCGACTGGACGCGCCAGCATGCCAACTTCTTCCGCTCGATCGCCACGACCAAGTCGATCATGTTCGTGCTGCTCATGCTGGTCATCTGCGTGGCGGCGTTCAACATCGTGGCCACGCTCGTGATGCTGGTGCGCGAGAAGCAGTCCGACATCGCCATCCTGCGCACGCTCGGGCTCGCGCCGCGCAGCCTGCTGGCGGTGTTCGTGCTGCAGGGGACGGTGATCGGCCTCATCGGCACCGCGCTCGGCCTCGGCCTCGGCGGCCTGCTCGCGGCGAACCTGACGCGGCTGGTGCACGCGCTCGAGGCGGCGCTCGGCACGACGCTGATCGACGCGCGCATGTACTTCATCGCCGAGCTGCCGGCGCGCGTGACGCTCGCCGATGCGGCGCGCATCTCGGCGACCGCCTTCGGCCTCGCGGTGCTGTCGACGCTGTACCCGGCGCTGCGCGCGGCGCGCACGCTGCCGGCGGAGGCGCTGCGCCATGAGTAGCGCGCCGTCGGACCCGGGCGCGGTGCTGCTCGCGCGCGGGCTCGTCAAGACCTTCCGCGAGGGGCCGTCGCTGCTGACGGTACTCGCCGGCGTCGACTTCCGCGTCGGGCGCGGCGAGCGCATCGCGGTGGTCGGCGCCTCGGGCTCGGGCAAGACGACGCTGCTGCAGCTGCTCGGCGGCCTCGACCTGCCGACCGCCGGCACGGTCGAGGTCGACGGCGAGCCGATGACCCGCCTGCCGGACGCGGCGCGCGGCTACCTGCGCAACCGCGCGATCGGCTTCGTCTATCAGTTCCACCACCTGCTGCCGGAGTTCACCGCCCTCGAGAACGTGGCCATGCCGCTGCTGGTGCG
>JAFEDP010000774.1 GCA_018241545.1 Pseudomonadota bacterium | reverse complement strand
CGGGTTCCACGGGCCCGCCACCGCCACCGCCCTTGCGCGCCTGCAGGCGAGCGGCGCGGTGGTGCTCGGCGCGCTGCACATGACCGAGTTCGCGCTCGGCCCGACCGGCCACAACGTGCACTACGGCGCGTGCCACAACCCCTGGAACCCGGCGCACATCGCCGGCGGCTCCTCGAGCGGCTCCGGTGCCGCGGTCGCGGCGCGGCTCGCCTTCGGTACGCTCGGCTCCGACACCGGCGGCTCGATCCGGGTGCCGGCGGCGGTCAACGGCGTGCTCGGCCTCAAGCCCACCTACGGGCGCGTGCCGCGCACCGGCGCGATGCCGCTGTCGTGGTCGATCGACCACGTCGGCCCGCTGGCGCGCACCGCCGCGGACCTGGCGCGCCTGCTCGGCGTGATCGCCGGCTACGACCCGCTGGACCCGAGCGCCAGCCGGCGCGCGGTGCCCGACTACGAGGCCGGGCTCGGCCGCGGGCTCGCCGGGCTCACGCTCGGCGTGCCGCGGCGCTACTTCTTCGAGGGCGTCGCGCCCGCGGTCGCGCCGGCGCTCGAGGCGGCGCTCGCGGTGCTCGAGCGGGGCGGCGCGCGGCGCGTCGCGGTCGAGGTGCCGCAGGCCGAGCACATGACCGAGCTCAGCCGCGCGATCCTGTACCCGGAGGCGGCGGCGCTGCACGGCCACTGGCTGCGCACGCGCCCGGCCGACTACTCGCCGCAGGTGCGTGCGCGCGCCGCGACCGGGGTGGCGATCCCCGCGGCGGCCTACACCGAGGCGCTGCAGCTGCGCCCGGTGCTGCTGCGGGCGGTGTGCGAGGCGGTGTTCGGCGCCTGCGACGTGCTGGTGACGCCGGCGCTCGACGTCGAGGTGCCGACGCTCGCCGACACCGACGTCGGCGGCAGCGCCGCGATGTGGAGCACGATCGGGCGGCTCCTGCGCTGCATCGCGCCGTTCAACTTCCTCGGCCTGCCGGCGCTCAGCCTGCCGGTCGGCTTCACGCCGAACGGCCTGCCGGCCAGCCTGCAGCTCGTCGCCCGGCCGTTCGCCGAGGGCACGCTGCTGGCCGTGGCCGCCGCCTACCAGCGGCTCACGGACTGGCACGAGCGCGCACCGCCCGTGGCCTGAGCCGGCTCAGTCCGGCACCACGAGCACCCCGTCCTCGCAGCGGATCGCGTCCGCGCCCGGCTCCGCGCGCAGCTC
>JAFEDP010000773.1 GCA_018241545.1 Pseudomonadota bacterium | reverse complement strand
GATGCCCTCCCGGTGCGACACGTAGCTGCGCCGCATGATCGTGTCCGGGATCGACAGCGCTGACCCGTTGGCGAACTGCGTGCCCATGTCGTGGATGCCGGTGGCCTCGAACACGATCGAGTACAGGGCATTCGCCGGCGCGGTGATGACGCCGGCATCAGCGCCCTGCCGAGCGGCGAGCGCGATACCGCTCGCAAGATCGTGCGTCAGCAGTTCACGCAGTCGCTCGATCCCCTGCGGCCAGACCTTGAACACGAACACCCAGTCGACGATCCAGGCGCACAGCAGGAGCGCGACCAGACCCAAGGCCAGCGAGAAGGCCAGCTTCAGCGGGCTGAGCAGCACGCCCGCCAGCGCTCCGTCGTGAAAGGCCGCATTCCTAGACGTCACGCCGATCCTCCGGTTCGGACTCGTCCTCCGGCTGATTCCAGGGCCCGTCGAGGCGGGCGCGCAGCGTCTCGCCGATCGCCGCGAGGCTCGTCGGCATCAGCGGATCGCTCGACGCCGATGGCAGCGGCATGCGGATCTTGTGCAGCTGGCCGCCGTGAATGAGCGCGAACGCCTCGCCCTTGGGCAGCTGCACGAGATCCGTCGGCTCGAGCATCCGGACAGTTTCCGGGGCGATGCGGTCTTCGTTGCGGCTGGCGAAGTCCGCGAAGTCGACCGGGTCGTTGGTGTCGGACACCGACGACGACACGACGGTCGAGACGACGTGCGCCTCGGGCAGCTGGCTGGTCAACAGTTCGGCGGTCGCGACCTCCTTCACCCGCAGCATGATCAGGGTGTTGAAGTTGCCGGCGATCTGTCCGGCCTTGGCCGGCGAACCGATGCGGGCTTCCACGTCCGACCAGGTCTGCGTGTACGCCGTCACCTGAAACCCCGCACCGCCCGCCTTGTTGAGCAGCGGGATGAACTCGTCGCCAATCAGCTCGTTGAACTCGTCGGCGTGGATCGCGATGCGCCGGGGCGTCACCTCGCCCGGCAGGCCGCGACCGGCGCCGAACTTGTAGAGGCTGCCGGCCACGCTGGTGAGATCGGCGAACATCGAGTTGCCGACTGCTGCGGAGACCTCGTAGTCGGAGAGCGCATCGAGCCCGACGTAGACGATGCCGCCCAGGTTAATCACCGAGGTCCAGTCGAATACCGGGCGCCAGTCGCTCGAATCGTCGAGTTCCGGCGACAGCAGCGACGCGGTG
>JAFEDP010000772.1 GCA_018241545.1 Pseudomonadota bacterium | reverse complement strand
GCGCCAGGATCGCCTCGGCGACCGCCGGGTCGTTGATGCGGTTGGTGGCGACCAGCGGCACGCGCACGTGCGGGCGCAGCCGCTCGGTGACCCACGCGAACGCGGCGCGCGGCACCAGCGTCGCGATCGTCGGGATGCGCGCCTCGTGCCAGCCGATGCCGGTGTTGATGATCGTGGCGCCGGCGGCCTCGATGGCCTGCGCGAGCTCCACGACCTCCGCCCAGCTGCTGCCGCCCTCGACGAGGTCGAGCATCGACAGGCGGAAGATCAGGATCCAGTCGGGGCCGACCGCCTCGCGCGTGCGACGCACCGTCTCCACCGCGAAGCGCATGCGGTGCGCGTAGCTGCCGCCCCACTCGTCGCTGCGGCGGTTGGTGCGCGCGGCGACGAACTGGTTGATCAGGTAGCCCTCCGATCCCATGATCTCGACGCCGTCGTAGCCGGCCTCGCGCGCCAGCGTCGCGCTGCGCACGAACGCGGACAGCTGGCGCTCGACGCCGCGGCGGCTGAGCGCCCACGGCGTGAAGCGCGAGATCGGCGCCCGCACCGCCGACGGCGCCACCGCGAGCGGGTGGTAGGCGTAGCGGCCGGTGTGCAGGATCTGCATGCAGACGTGCCCGCCCTCGGCGTGCACGGCCTCGGCGATCTGCCGGTGGCGCGGCAGCTCGCGCGGGCTCGACAGCTTGCCGGCGAACGGCGCGCCCCAGCCGGCCCGGTTCGGGGCGATGCCGCCGGTGACGATGAGCCCGACGCCGCCGCGGGCGCGCTCGGCGAGGTAGGCGGCGAGCCGCGGGTAGTCCTCCTCGCGGTCCTCGAGGCCGGTGTGCATCGAGCCCATCAGCACCCGGTTGCGCAGGCGCACGAAGCCGAGGTCGAGCGGCGCGAGCAGGTGCGGGAACGGCGGCGCGGTCACGCCGCCGATGATATCAGGCGGCGGGCGCGCTACGGCTGCCCGCGCAGCGTCGCGAGGCACCGGCGCGCGGCCGCGAACTCCGGCGCGACCAGCAGCGCGCGCTCGTAGGCGTTGCGCGCGGCGAGCGCGTCGCCGGCGAGCTCGAGGGCGCGGCCGACGAACAGCCACGCCTCGGCCTCGCCCCACGAGGGCTCGCCGGGCTCGCCGGCGCTCAGCGCCCCGAACGACTCGGCCGCGACCGCGAGCGGCGCGCGCAGCGCCGCCCGCTCGGCCGGCCCCGCCTC
>JAFEDP010000771.1 GCA_018241545.1 Pseudomonadota bacterium | reverse complement strand
CGCGGTCCTGCTCGGAGAACTGCACGCCGATGCCGGCCACGCGCCGACCGGCGACGCCCTTCGGCGTCACCCAGATCACGCGCCCGGCGACCGGCAGCTTCTCCTCCTCGCCCATCAGGTTCAGCAGCATGAACACCTCGTCGCCGAGGCGGTAGTTGCTGTTGGTCGGGATGAACAGCCCGCCGTTCTTCACGAACGGCATGTACGCGAGGTAGAGGGCGCTCTTGTCCTTGATCGTGAGCGTCAGGAGCCCGGGCTTGTTGGTCGGCTGTCGCATTCCAGTCCTAGGTCGCCTCAGGCACGCGGTCGCTGGCCGCGCAGCCCGCCGAGTTCGCCTGCGAGCCTCGTCAACAGGCGCTCAAAGAGTAGCGTCACGTTGGCGGAGCCCTTGAGCGCCGCCTGTGCGGCCCGGGCGTCGTCGAGGATCTCGTACAGGGACTGAATATGTCGCGTCCGGACCGCTGCTGGCAAGCCCGGCGTCCCCGGACTGTGATCCGCGGCCGGGGCCGTGAGCCCCCGGCGGATCCGTTCGGTGATCCAGTTCTCGATCCAGCGCAGCCGCTCGGCCGGCAGCCGCTGCTGCCAGCGCTCGGCGAGGCCCACGACGTCGGCCTCGGGACGGGACAGGAGCGTGGGCAGTTCCGCCATCTCCCGCTCGAACTCCCGCCCGCCGGCGGCGGCCAGCGCGAGCGCGCCGAGCGGCGCCCCGGCGGCGAGCGCGAGCGGTCCTTCCCAGTCGCCGGCGGGCTCCAGGCGCCTGAGCCAGGCGAGCGCCACCGCCCGGTCGGGCACGGCGAGCGCCAGGCGCTGGCAGCGGCTCGCGATCGTCGCCGGCAGCCGCTCGGGGCGTGCCACCGTCAGCACCAGCAGCGACCCCGGCGCCGGCTCCTCGAGCGTCTTGAGCAGCGCATTGGCGCCGCTCGCGTTGAGCGCATCGGCCGGGTCGACCACCGCGACCTTGCGCCCGCCGCGCAGGCTCTTGAGCGCCAGCGCGCCGATCAGCTCGCGCACCGCATCCACCGCGATCTGCTTCTTGTCTTCCTCGACCCCGACGCGCATCAGGTCCGGGTGCGTGCCGGCCTCGTACAGGCGGCAGCCCGGGCAGGCGCCGCAGGGCTGCGCCCCCGGCGCATCGCACAGCGCGAGCCGCGCGATCCAGTCCGCGAGCGCCGCCTTGCCGAGCCCCGGCGCGCCCTG
>JAFEDP010000770.1 GCA_018241545.1 Pseudomonadota bacterium | reverse complement strand
TACGTGCCGGGCGTCTCGGTTCCCACTGACCCTGTGCGCTTCGGGGCGGACGCGATCAGCATCCGCGGCGTTGGCGGCAACCGCGTCCTCATCCTGACCGACGGGGTCCCGGCGCCGTCGGGCTTCGCGATCGGCAACTTCAGCGACTTCGGCCGTCCGTTCGCGGATCTCGACCTCATCCAGCGTACCGAGATCATGCGCGGTCCCGCCTCGGCGCTGTACGGCAGCGATGCCATCGGCGGGGTCCTGAGCACCCGCACCCTGGCTCCCGCCGAGATCCTCGGCGGCGAGGAAGCCGGCGCGCGCGTGCGGACCACCTTCAATTCCGCCGACCACGGCTGGCTCGCATCCGGTGTCGGCGCCCTGCAGGGTCCGGGCGGACTCGACGGGTTCGTTGCCTACGCCCGGCGCGAGGGCAACGAGTTGGACAATGGCAGCGCCGCCCTCGAGCCCAACCCCCGAACCCACCGCCGTGACAGTGTGCTCGCCAAGATCGTGCTCGACGGGATGGCGAGTCCGCTCGGCCTCAGCGTGGCGCAGCAACGCGATGGTGCGGTGACGCTCGTCAACTCGGACGTGCTGCAGCCGGGCCGCTTCGCGAACACCACCTTCATGCGCGGCGATGACCACGGCGAGACTTCCCGGATCCTGCTCGAGCAGACGCTCGGCGTCGACTGGCTCGAGCAGGGCGTATGGCGCGTCTTCTGGCAGGAGGGTGCCGCGGACCAGGCGACCCACGAGACGCGCCGCGCCGCGCCGCCACAGACGCCGCCGCTCGACCTCGAGCGCGCGTTCGAATACCTGGAGCAGACGTGGGGTGCCCAGGCGACGTTTGCGCGCGCCCTTCCCGGGACGGTCGTGAATCAGAGGCTCGTAATGGGCGCCGACGTCGCGCGCCATCAGATCACCGAGCGTCGCGACGGGCAGCAGCAGAACCTCGCAACCGGCGCCACGACCAATGTCATTCTCGGCGAGGTCCTCCCGCTGCGCGACTTCCCACCGTCCACGGAAGTCAGCGCCGGAGCATACCTGCAGGACGAGTTGCGCCCGACCGGCGGGCGCAGCGCTTGGATCCCTGCCCTACGCATCGACTACTACCACCTGGCCCCGACCGTCGATGCGATCTACGCCGCCGGCAACCCCAGCCAGCAGCCGGTGTCGATGAGCCACGCCTCGCTGTCGCCGCGGTTCGGGGCGACCT
>JAFEDP010000076.1 GCA_018241545.1 Pseudomonadota bacterium | reverse complement strand
GGCGCTCGCCGAGCAGCCACCAGCCGATCACCGCGGCGATCACCGGGTTGACGTACGCGTAGGTCGAGAGCCGCGCGGGCGTGGTGTGCACCATCAGGTAGCCGAAGGCGGTGTAGGCGAGGCACGAGCTCGCCAGCATCAGGTAGCCGAGCGCCCACAGGCCGCGCGCGTCGAACGTCCACTGCGGCCCCTCGCCGAGCGCGAAGCCGAGCGCCGCGAGCAGCGCGCCGCCAATCAGCATCTCCGCGCCGACGAACATCAGCAGCGGCGTCGTCGAGCGTGCGCCGCGGTAGTAGAGCGCACCGAGCGCCCACGCCAGGCACGCCGCCACCGCGACCAGCTGCCAGCCGAGACCGTCCAGCGAGAACCCGTCCCGCGGCCACAGCAGCAGCGACAGCCCGGCGAAGCCGATCGCGATGCCGAGGCCGACGCGCATCGTCAGCGGGTGGCCGCGCGGGCCGAGGGCGCCAACCAGCGGGATCCACAGCGCCGAGCTCGCGTTCAGCAGCGCCGACTGGTTCGAGGCGATGTGGCGCATTGCGAGCGCGTTGAGCCCGGCCGACGCCACGACCTGCGCGAGCGCCATCACCGACAGGTGGCGCAGGTCGCGCAGCGTGCGCGGCGGCGCCTGACCGAGCAGCAGCGCGACGCCGCCGAGCAGCAGGCCCGCCACCGCGAAGCGCGCCGCGCCGGCGAGGAACGGCGGCAGCCCGGTCACCATGAACTTGGTGGCCGCGAAGCTCGAGCCCCACACGAGGTACACGGTCGCGAACGAGCCGATCAGCAGCAGGCGGGACTGGCGGGTGGCGGGCATCGCGGGCGGGCGGGTGGCGGTCGCGCCAGCATGCCACGCGCGCCGGTGGCCCAGAAAGCAAAAAGGGCCGGGGCGCGCCGCGCCCCGGCCCTGCGACGCCGTGCGTCAGTTCAGGTTCACCATGATCTGCTCGGCGGTGAAGGTGTTGCTGGTCGCGTCATACGAGCCGGCCGCCATCACCTGCTGCACCGTCGTGCCGCTGGTGGCGAGGTCGGTCGTGAGCGCCGCCAGGAACGCGGCCGCCGTGTCGTACATGCTCACGCTGCCCTCCCAGTCGCCGCTGCCGCCCGTGCTCATCGACGACTGCACGAACGAGCGGATCACGAACGGCCCGCTGGAGCCCGCGTCCGGCGTGATCGTGAGGTTGCTGGTGAGCTTCGTGAGGTCGATCACCTGCGGGCCGACCTTGATGAAGTGCATCCAGCCGAGCGCCGGGTCGGCGACGTTGAGCGTCAGCGAGGTCGCACCCACCGTCAGCGCCGCGGTCGAGCCCATGCCGAACCCGGCGTCCAGGTACGCCTCGGTGTTGGTGAAGTTCACGAGCGTCATCGCGTTGAAGTCCGGGGGCGCCGAGCCGAACGGCTGCACGAACCCGAAGAACCGCAGTGCCGCGGACGGCGCGACGTTCGTCAGCGGCAGCGCGCCGGTCGCGACCACGTAGTTGGCCGGATCGGAGCCGGTGCCGGTGAAGTCGAACGCGCCGACGCCGATGCCGTCGATCGCCTGCAGGTTCAGCGTGATGCTGCTGGTGCCGACGCCGGTGCTGGTGACGACGCCCCACAGCGAGGTGACCTCGAGCCGCAGCAGGCCGGCGGTCGCGTCGAACAGCATCGGGCTGGTCGCCGACGTCGCCGCCTGCCGGTTGCCGAACACGGTGACGCGGCTGCCGACCGAGGGCGAGGCCAGCGTCGGCTGCGCGCTCGGGTTGCCGGCGACCGTCAGCAGCGTGTTGCTGCCGATCTCCACCATGATGGCGTCGGTGGTGAACGAGTCGTCGTCGCTGACGTGGTCTTCGATGTGGCCGCCGCGCACCATCAGGCACACGACGCCGGTCGCGGTGCCGGTCGGGCACGCCGGGCGCGCGACCACGACGCCGCGCAGGCGGTCGAGCTTGGAGTTCTGCACGCTGGTGCCGGCCAGCACCTGGCTCGCGGTGAAGGAGCCGTCGGCGGTCGACAGCGTGCCGAAGGCGATCGTCGGCGTGCCGGCACCGTCGGTGTTGAGCGCGGTCAGGCCGTCGGCCTGGTTGAGCGCCTTGCCGTCGACCTCGAAGGCCGTCGCCGCGGTCGTCTTGACCGTGACCTGCGTGCCGTTGTTCTGGTGGTCGTCGAACGGCGTGACGTTGACGGTGTAGGTCTGGGCGGTCAGGTCGACGCTCGCGACGCTGCCGCGCACGCGGATCGACTTGGTGTCGGTCGGCACGGCGGTGGCGAGCAGCGTCGGCTGTACGGTGACCACCCACTGGCCGGACGTCTGCGCGACGGTGTTGGAGTTGGCGAGGTTGAAGTCGAGCGCGAGGCGCGACAGCTTGCCGGGGCTGACGAAGAAGTGGTGGGCGCTGTCGAGCTGCACGGTGACCTGCACCTGCGAGGACACGCCGGTCTGCGCCGGCCACAGCTGCGTGGTCGTGGTCGTGCCGCCGCTCGTGGTCTGCGTGACGACCTGGCCGACCTGCGTGGTCTGCGTGTCGGCGGCATCGGTGTAGACGAAGATCGAGGCGCTCGAGTAGTCGAGCGTCATCGTCGCGGCGACGTACTCGCCGGCCGGGATCGACGCCGCGCCGACGAGCTCGGTGACGTCGACGAGCTGCGTGAAGTCGACCATGGTCGCGGCCGGCAGCGTCTCGACGACCGTGCCGTCGGCCTTGGTCAGCTTCACCGAGGTCACGCCGACCTTGTAGCTCGCGAAGTCGCCCGGGGCGTCGGTGATCGTGAGCATGGCGTTGCCGCAGCTCGCACCGCAGCCCACCGGGGGCGTGCTAGAGCCCGAGGACGAGCCGCCGCCGCAGGCGGCGAGCCCGAGCGCGAGCACCGCGGGCACCAGCCAGCGGGGCAGAATGGACAGAATCTTGGACCGCATGACGCGCCTCCTCCTGAGAAGACGCGTACCGTAACGCCGGCAGCGGGGCGCAGTTGACCCCGAGTGCGTCGCCCGGCGGCGACAAGCGACCCGTTTTAAGCCGAGGCCGGCCGTCGTGCTGCGCTACGGTAGAGCCACGCGCCGATGGCGGCGAGACCCGCGAGGCCTATCCACTGCCCGAGCCGCAGCCCGGCCGGCAGGGCGAGCACGTCCACGTCGCCCGAGACCACGATCGGGATCGCGATCAGCACGCCGACGATCGCTTCGCCCGCGATCAGCCCCGAGGAGAACAGCAGGCCGTCGCGGCGCTGCTCCTCCGGGTCGCCGCCGCCGTGGCGCGCGTGCCAGCGGTCGACCAGTTCCGACAGCAGGCCGCCCAGGAAGATCGGACTCGTGTACTCGAGCGGCAGGTAGATGCCGACCGCGACCGCCAGCACCGGCGCGCGCCAGCGGCCGCCGCGCCGCTTGAGCCACAGGTCGAACACGATGACGCTCGCGCCGACCAGCGCGCCGAGCCCGATCATGTCCCACGGCAGCCCGCCGCCGAAGATGCCCTTGGCGACCGCCGCCATCAGCGTCGCCTGCGGGGCGTTGAGCGCGCGCACGCCGGCGTGGGCGGGCGTGCCGATGCCGTAGGCCTCGAGCAGCAGGTTGAGCACCGGCGCCATGATGGCGGCGCCCGCGAGCGCGCCGATGGCCAGCATCACCTGCTGGCGCCACGGCGTCGCGCCGAGCAGCCGGCCGGCCTTGAGGTCCTGCAGGTTGTCGCCGGCGACGGCCGCGGCGCTGCAGGTGACGGCGCCGATCAGGATCGCGGCCACCGGCCCGACGGTGCTGCCGGCACCGAGGAACGCCAGCAGCACGAGCGAGGCGAACAGGATCGTCGAGATCGTGATGCCCGAGACCGGGTTGTTGGAGGACCCGACCAGGCCCGCCATGTAGCCGCTGACCGAGGAGAACACGAAGCCGGCGACGATCATGATCACCGCCATCGCGGCGGCGATGCCGAAGCTGCCGACCACCGCGTGATAGAGGACGAACAGCGGCAGCACGAACAGCGCGATGCCGGCGAGGATCGCCGCCATCGGCAGGTCGCGCTCGCGATCGTCCACCGCGCCTTGGCTCGAGCCGACGCTGAGGCCGCTCCTGACGCCGGACAGCAGCGAGGAGCGCAGCGTCCACAGGGCCCACAGCCCGCCGACCAGCATCGCCCCGACGCCGATGTAGCGGACCTTGCGGGTCCAGATCAGCCCGGCAGCGGTCTCGGCGTCGATGTTGACGAGCTGCGCCGCGAGGCCCGGGTCGGTGCCGGTCAGGAAGTCATTGAAGATCGGGATGAACAGCCACCAGGCGATCAGGCCGCCCGCCACCATCACGAGCCCGATGTTGAGGCCGACGATGTAGCCGACGCCGAGCAGCGCCGGCGACAGGTTGACGCCGACGTAGGCGATGGTGCGCGTGCCGAGGTAGCGCGCCAGCGTGAACGACTCCGGCACGAAGCGCAGCCCCGACATCACGAGCTTGAACACCGCGCCCGCCAGCGCCGCGAGGCCGAGCAGGCGCGCGCCGCCGGCCGCGCCGCTGCCGGCGCGCAGCAGCTCCGCGGTCGCCACGCCCTCCGGGAACTGCAGGCCCTGGTCGATGATCAGCGTGCGGCGCAGCGGCACCGAGAACAGCACGCCGAGCAGGCCACCGAGCCCGATGATCGCGAACACCCACCAGTAGTCGAAGCGCGCCCAGTGGCCGAGGATCACGAGCGCGGGCATCGTGAACACCGTGCCGGCGGCGATCGAGGAGCCGGCCGAGGCGCCGGTGGCGACGATGTTGTTCTCGAGCACGCTGCTGCGGCCGAGCAGGCGCAGCACGCCCATCGACACGACCGCCGCCGGGATCGCGGTCGCGACCGTGAGGCCGGCGAACAGGCCGAGGTAGGCGTTGGCGGCGGCCAGCACCACCGTCAGCAGCACCGACAGCACGATGGCGCGCAGCGTCAGTTGGGGGGTGTCGTTCATCGGCAGGGCCTCCGGCGGCGCGGGATCAGCGGACGCCGCCCATCCAGCGGCGCAGCAGCGGGGACAGCAGGAACAGGATCGCGCCGGCGCCGACACCGACCAGCGTCATGCGCAGGAATGCGCCCGGCATCGCCGTGACGTCGGAGCCGATGTCGCCGCCCATGCGGCCGGCGAGGTTGTTGCCGATCGCGGTGCCGAGGAACCAGGTGCCCATCATCTGGCTGGCGAAGCCGCGCGGCGCGAGCTTGGTGACGTTGGACAGCCCGATCGGCGACAGGCACAGCTCGCCGGTCGTGTGCAGCAGGTAGGTCAGCAGCAGCCACTGCGGCCCGACCTTGCCGCCGTGCGCGATGATCAGGTCGGCGGCGAAGATCAGCGTGCCGAAGCCGAGGCCGAGCAGCGCGAGCCCGATGCCGAACTTGACCGGCGCCGACGGGTCGAGGTTGCGCCGGCCGAGGGCGATCCAGAACCACGCGAATACCGGCGACAGCAGGATGATGTACACCGGGTTGACCGACTGGTACCAGCTCGCCGGGTGCTCGTGCGCCGCGAAGAAGCCGCCGAACAGCGAGCGGTCGGTCAGGTCGCGCGCGAACAGGTTCAGCGTCGAGCCGGCCTGCTCGAAGCCGCCGAAGAACAGCGCCGCGCACAGGCAGAACACCGCGATGACTGCCACCCGCTTGCGCGCGACCGCATCGAGCCGGCCGAAGGCGAACACGATCGCGAAGAACGCGATCGCGAGCACGATCATGAACCACAGCACCCAGTCGGCGAGCGTGACGATGCTGACCCGCACGAGACCGAGCGCGAACGCGGCGGTGCCGGCCGCGAGCACGGCGAGCCCCGCGGCGAGCCAGGTCAGCGCCCGGCGCCGCTCCGCAGCGGGCACGTCCTTGGGCGGCAGCCCGGCCTCGCCGAGGTAGTGCTCGGTCATGCGGAACTGCGCGAGCCCGATCAGCATCGCGGCGCCGGCGGTCACGAAGCCCCAGCGAAAGCCCACGGTCTCGCCGATCGTGCCCGGCCCGAACGGCGCCAGCGTCGCGCCGAGGTTGATGCCCATGTAGAAGATCGAGAACGCCGAGTCGCGCCGCGCGCCGCTCTGGTCGACGTACAGGTCGCCCACCACCGCGCTGACGTTCGGCTTGAGCAGCCCCGTGCCGAGCGCGATCACGAGCAGGCCGGCGTAGAAGAGGCCCGGCCCGCCCGGCACGCCGAGCAGGAAGTCGCCGAGCGAGATCAGGATGCCGCCGTACCAGATGCTGCGGCGCGCGCCGATCAGCCGGTCGGCGACCCAGCCGCCGGGCAGCGAGAACAGGTACACCGAGCCCGCGTACAGGCCGTAGATCGCGCCGGCGGTCTTCTCGTCGATGCCGAAGCCGCCCTGCGCGACGGCCGCGGTCAGGAACAGCACCAGCAGCGCCCGCAGCCCGTAGTAGCTGAAGCGCTCGAAGAACTCGGTGAAGAACAGCGTGGCGAGCCCGCGCGGGTGGCCGAGGAACGTGGCCTGCGACGCCGCTGCGTTGGTCATCGTGAGTGCTCCCCGTGCCCGCCGGCGGGCCTCTTCTTGTGCGCCGAGTCTGACTTAAGCGACGGCGCGGCCGCAATCGCCGCGCCCGCCGCCGCGGCCGTCAAGCGGTGCCGGCCTCGCGCTCCTCGCGGGCGCGCTGCTCGAGCTTCGACTTGGCGAGGATGCGCGCCATGATGATCCCCACCTCGTAGAGCAGGTACATCGGCAGCGCCATCGCGGTCTGCGACAGCACGTCGGGCGGGGTGATGACGGCCGCCTGCACGAACACCGCGATCAGCACGTAGCCGCGGTTGCGCCGCAGGGTCTCGAGCTTGACGAGCCCGGTCCAGACCAGGAGCACGATCGCGACCGGGATCTCGAAGGCGAGGCCGAAGGCCAGGAACAGCACCAGGACGAAGTCGAGGTACTGCGTCATGTCGGTCATCATCTGCACGCCCGGCGGCGCGGTCGCGGTGAACAGCGTGAACATCAGCGGGAAGACGACGAAGTACGCGAACGAGACCCCGGCGTAGAACAGCAGCACGCTCGACACCAGCAGCGGCAGCGCGAAGCGCTTCTCGTGGCGGTACAGGCCGGGGGCGACGAAGGCCCAGGCCTGGTACAGCACATAGGGCATCGCGAACACGAGGGCGATGTAGAAGGCGAGCTTGAAGGGCGTGATCAGGGGCGCGATCACGCTGGTCGAGATCATCGTCGCGCCCTTCGGCAGCACCTTGAGCAGCGGGCGCGCGATGAAGCTGAACAGGTCGTTCGCGTAGATCATGCAGGGGATCGAGGTCACGATCACGACCACGAGCGCGCGCAGCAGCCGCGAGCGCAGCTCCAGCAGGTGCGAGATCAGCGTGCCCTCGGCGAGTTGCTCGCGCTCGGGCTCAGGGCTTGCCATCGGCGGGACCGGCGGGCGGTGGCGATGCGCTCGGCGGCGCGCTGGCGGGGGCGGCGGCCGCCGCCGGGGCTGGCCCGTGCTGGTGGGGCTCGTCGGTGGGCGCGCCGGCGGCCGGCGCCTCAGGCCCGACGGCCGGCGGGTTGGGCGGTATGCCGGTGGGTACCCCGGCCAAGGACTCTGACGTCGCGGCGGGGGCGGTCGCGGGATCGGCGGGCGCGGCCGACGGGGCGCTGCGCTTCTGCTCGCGCATCATTTCGTCGAGGCGCACTTCCTGCTCGAGCTGGGTGCTGAGCTGGCGGGCCATGGCCCGGGCGCGCCCGATCCAGCGGCCGATGTCGGCGGCGAGCTTGGGCAGCTTCTCGGGTCCGAGGACCACGAGCGCGATGACCATGATCAGCAGGATCTCGCTGAAACCCACGTCGAACATGGCCGGTCAATGGGCGACGGGCGGGGGCCCGTCAGGTGTTCGACTTCTGCTCGGGCTTGGTTGCCTGCTTGTCGGACGCGGCGAAGTCCGCATCGTTGCCTGGCAGCTGCTTGAGCGGCTTCTGCTCGCTGGCCTCGTTCTCGCCAGCATCCATCGACTTCTTGAAGTCGCGCACGGCCGCGCCGAGGTCGGAGCCAATGGTGCGCAGCTTCTTGCCGCCGAAAATCAGCAGCGCGATCAACAGGATGACCAGGAGCTCGCGAAAACCGATACCCATTGCAATTCTCCAGCGCCGCTCGACAGAGGGCGTCGAATCATAACCCAAAGCCCTCGCGCCCAGATCGGGAAGCGTCTCACTGTGCCGGTGCGGGCGGCCGCGGGGGCGGGGCCACCTGGAGCCAGAACGTGACCGGGCCCCGGTTGATGAGCGCCACCTGCATCTCGGCGCCGAAGCGGCCGGTCTGCACCTCGCTCACCCGCTCGCGGGCGCGGGCCACGAAGTAGTCGTACAGCCGCTCGCCCTCGCTCGGGATCGCCGCGGTGCTGAAGCCGGGCCGGGTCCCCTTGCGAGTCTCGGCGGCGAGCGTGAACTGCGAGACGACCAGCAGCGCCCCGCCCGTGTCGAGCAGGCTGCGGTTCATGCGCCCCTCGGCGTCGTCGAAGACCCGGTACGTCACGAGCCGCTCGAGGAGCCGGTCGGCCTCCCGCTCGCCGTCGCCCCGTTCGACGCCCAGCAGCACGAGGAGCCCGGCTCCGATGCGGCCGACCGTCTGGCCGTCGACGGCCACGGAGGCCTCCGATACCCGCTGCAGCAGTCCGATCATGGGTCCCGCGTCCCGACGAATGGCGCGCCGATCATGAGGCAGGACGTCGGACATGGGCCAATCGGGTGCAGACGTTCCACACAGTCAACCAAAAATCCGATATATGAACTTATATTCCCACTGAATTCGCCGTTATTTGATTTATAGTGCTTCACAACCCACCCGTCTCACAATACTATCAAAGTGGGAAATTAAGATAATAAATCGCCGCACCATTTCTGAATAGTGGAGGTCATAAGAACAACAATCGGCATAACATTCGATGGAGTGCCTCGGAGATCGGACGGGGGACGACTTCCAGGCGCCTGAACGTCTCCCAATGGCGCTGCCCTGTGCGCGGCGATGAGGCGAGCGCGGGCCGCGGCCGGCTGCGCCCGTCCTGCGCCAAACTGGTCTAGGCTCCCCCGCATGGCATTGTCTGCGACCGCCGTCCCGCCCCTGCCGTCCATCGCCCCGCGCCCCTTCGGACGGCTGATGCGCCACCGCGAGGCCTCGTTCTGGGCGCTGCAGACGCTGGGCTGGAGCGGCTACTTCATCGCCCAGTACGTCTCGGCGCTCGTGAACCCGGACCGCCTGCCCGGGGAGCTCACCGCCTACATGTGGGTGCTCGTGGTCGCGGCGCTGACCGGCTTCGTGCTGACCTCGGTGCTGCGCTACCTGTTCCGGCGCGTGCGCGACCATGCGCCCGGCGCGGTCGTGGTCACCGTGCTCGTGCTCGTGTACCTCGCCGCGTTCCTGTGGCGGCTGTCGATCAACGCGGCCTATGCCGTGTTCATGAACCACCACGAGATGCTCGCCAACTGGGCGCCGCTGCTGACCGGTGCCGTGATCCAGAGCTACCTGCTGCTGTCCTGGTCGGCGCTCTACTTCGGGATCTACTACTACGAGTCGGTGCAGCGCGAGCGCGAGGCGGCGCTGCGCGCCCGCTCGCTGGCGCAGGAAGCGCAGGTCAAGATGCTGCGCTACCAGCTCAACCCGCATTTCCTGTTCAACACGCTCAACGCGATCTCGACGCTGATCCTCGACCACGACAACGAGCGCGCCAACCTGGCCGTGACCCGGCTGTCGGCGTTCCTGCGCCACACGCTGGACCAGGACCCGATGAAGAAGGTGACGCTCAAGCAGGAGCTGGAGGCGCTCGACCTGTACCTCGGCATCGAGAAGCTGCGCTTCGGCGCGCGCCTGCGCCTGCAGTTCGACGTCGATCCGGCGGCGCTCGGCGCGCTCGTGCCCTCGCTGCTGCTGCAGCCGCTGATCGAGAACGCCCTCAAGTACGCGATCGCCCCGTCCGAGACCGGCGGCACGCTCAACCTCGGTGCGCGCGTGATCGGGCCGCGGCTCCTGCTGTACGTCGCCGACGACGGCCCGGGCCTCGCGCCCGGCGTGCGCCTCGGCAGCGGCCGCGGCGTCGGCCTGCGCAATACCCAGGAGCGCCTCGCCGTCCTGTACGGCGAGCGCGCGCGCTTCGCGCCGCAGAACACGCAGCCGGGCCTGCGCATCGACATCGAGTTCCCTGCGGAGCACGCCTCATGAACCGGATCCGGACGCTCCTGGTGGATGACGAGCGCCTCGCGCGCCGCGGCCTGGAGCTGCGCCTCGCGGCCGCACCCGACGTCGAGATCGTCGCCGAGTGCGAGAACGGCCGCGAGGCCATCGAGAAGGTCGCCGCGCTCGCGCCCGACCTGATGTTCCTCGACATCCAGATGCCGGGCCTGTCCGGCTTCGACGTGCTGGCGCAGCTGCCGCAGGACGCGATGCCGCTGGTGGTGTTCGTGACCGCCTTCGATCGCTACGCGATCGATGCCTTCGAGGCGCGCGCCGTCGACTACCTGCTGAAGCCGGTCGAGGACGCGCGCCTCGAGCAGGCGCTCGCGCGGGTGCGCCAGCAGCTCGGCGAGCGCGCCGCGCTCGCGCAGCACGAGCGCATGCTGGCGCTGCTGGCCGATGTGCGCGGCGCCGGCGAGCTCGCGCCCGACGAGCTGTTGGCGCGCGTCGCGGGCGGCGCGCCGGCGCGCTACCCGGAGGTGCTCGCGATCCGCACCGGCCGCGACGTCGTGCGCGTGCGGGCCGCCGAGATCGACTGGATCGATGCCGCCGGCGACTACATGTGCATCCACGCCG
>JAFEDP010000769.1 GCA_018241545.1 Pseudomonadota bacterium | reverse complement strand
CGCCGCGTAGCCCACGGCGTAGATCGCGAACGCCTCCTCGCGGCGCGCGAGGCCGCGGGCGACGACGAGCGCGGCGAGCGCGAGCAGCAGCGCCGTGCCGGCGAGGCGCGTGCCCGCGTCGAACACCAGCGCGAGCGCCCCCCAGAACGCCACGTTGGCGGCGAAGTGCTCGAACACCGCCGCGAACGCGTCGCCACCGCCGAGGCGCCGGTGCGCCACCCGCCAGGCGAGGATCGCGGCCGCGCACTCGAGCGCCGGCGCCGCGGCGCCGCGCACTCCCGCGGCGCCCGCCAGCAGCGCGGGCTGCGCCTCGACGCCGAACCAGCCGGCGAGCGAGGTCAGCGCGACCGAGAGCACCAGGCGCGAGTCGAGCGCGTAGGCGGTCAGCGCGTGCACGAGCGCAAGTCCCAGCAGGTGCCAGGACCAGTGCTCGCCGAGCCAGTGGAACTGCGACTCGGCGTAGCCGACGTCGGCGCTCAAGAGCAGCGCGCCGAGCAGCAGCACGTAGTCGCCGCCGAGCGAGCGCGCCTCGCCCCGCCGGTGCGCGCGGATCGCCCACGCGTAGCAGCCGGCCGCGACCAGCGCCACCGCGAGCACCAGCGTCAGCGGCCCGATGCGCTCGAGGTTGTCCTTGAGCAGGAGACCGACGCCGGTCGTGATCGCGGCCACCGCGGCGTACAGCGCGAGGCGGATCTCGCCGTACAGCGAGAACACGCGGCCGGACTCGAGCGCGATCGCCCGCTCGGCCGTGGCGTCGTCGATGCCGCCCAGGGCGTGGAGCTCGCGACACTCGGCTTCGAGCGTGTGCACCGGGCGATTATAGGCCGCCGGCCCGACGGGCGGGCCCGTCGCCCGCGTTGCGGTATCATTTTCGCTGCACCCGTAGCGACCACTCCCCTATGCCCTGCACCGCGACCCCATCCGCCCGTTGCGCACTGCGCCGGCCCACCGACCCGCGGTCGCGATGAGCCCGCTCTCGCGCCTGTTCGGCAAGCCGCCGACGCTGCCGCCGACGCTGGCCGAGCGCATCGCGGCGCTGGCGAGCGCGCCCGCGGACGTGGTCGCGGCAGCCGCGCTCGGCGACGGCGAGGCGGCACTGCGGGCTGCGGCGATCGCCCAGCTCGCCGATGGCACGCCGCTGCGCGACCTCGCCGGCTGCGGCGAGGCGCTCGCGGACTCGGGTCCGCGCGTGCCGGCCGCGCT
>JAFEDP010000768.1 GCA_018241545.1 Pseudomonadota bacterium | reverse complement strand
GAGCGTCACGAAGGTGCCGTCGCGCACGCCGGTGCGCGCCAGCCACTTCTTGAGGCCGGCCACCGCGAGCGCGCCGGCGGGCTCGGCGATCGCGCGCGTGTCCTCGAAGATGTCCTGGATCGCGGCGCAGGTCTCGTCGGTGGTGACCAGCACCACCTCGTCGACGTACTGCTGCGCGAGCCGGAACGTCTCGGCGCCGACGCGCTTGACCGCGACGCCGTCGTGGAAGATGCCGACGCGCTCGAGCGTCACGCGCTCCCCGGCGAGCAGCGAGTCGTGCATGCTGGCCGCGTCCTCGGGCTCTACGCCGACGATGCGGATCGACGGGTACAGCGCCTTGACGTAGGCCGCGATGCCGGCGATCAGCCCGCCGCCGCCGATCGGCACGAAGATCGCGTCGATGTGCTCGTCGTGCTGGCGCAGGATCTCCATCGCGATCGTGCCCTGGCCGGCGATCACGTCCGGGTCGTCGAACGGGTGGACGAAGGTCAGCGCCTCGGCGCGCGCGATGCCGAGCGCGTGCTCGTAGGCCGCGTCGTAGTCATCGCCGACGAGCTCGATGTCGCCGCCGAGGTCGCGCACCGCCTGCACCTTGATGTCGGGGGTGGTGCGCGGCATCACGACGCGGGCGCGGATGCCGCGCCGGCGCGCGGCGAGCGCCACGCCCTGCGCGTGGTTGCCGGCCGAGGCGCAGATCACCCCGCGCGCCGCCTCGGCGTCGGAGAGGTGGGCGATGCGGTTGCAGGCACCGCGCAGCTTGAACGAGAACACCGGCTGCAGGTCCTCGCGCTTGAACAGCACGCGGTTGCCGAGCCGGCGCGAGAGTCGGGCGGCGGGCTCCAGCGGCGACTCGATCGCCACGTCGTAGACGCGCGCCTTGAGGATGCGCTCGAGGTATTCGGACTTCACCGCCCGATCTTGCGCGACAGTTGTGCGCCGCCGCAAGGCCGCGGCGTGCCGGCGTCAGCGGCCGAGGAAGCGCTGCAGGCGCCGCGCGAGCGCCGCCGGGGCCTCGGCGAGGAATCCGGGACCGAGGTCGGCGAGCTCCTCGAGGCTGCCGGCACGCAGCTGGCGCAGCACGGCCGCGGCGCCCTCCGCCCCCGGCACGCGCGGCGCGAGCACGAGCGCCGGCTGCACGAGCGCCTTGAGGCGCGCGGCGGCGGGCCAGTCGGCGGCGGAGGCCTCGGCCCAGTCGCCGTAGCG
>JAFEDP010000767.1 GCA_018241545.1 Pseudomonadota bacterium | reverse complement strand
CGCGACGCCGCTCGAGCCCGCCGGGATGCCGCGGCGCGCGGCGCTGATCCCCGGCGAGCGCGTGCGCTACCTCGCGGAGATCGCCGACGCCGGGCGCCGGGCCCGGGCGGCGGCGCAGCGCGAGGCCGAGGCGGCGCGGCGCGCCGAGGGCTACCGCGCCGCGCTCGAGGCGCTCGGCTGCGCGCTGCTGCCGGCCGCGTGGGAGCGCTATCCCGACTCCGTGCTCGCCGGCTCGCCGCCCGAGCTCGCGCGCCTGCGGCGCGCCTACAACGAGGCGCTCGAGGCGATCGGCGAGGAGGGTCTGAAGCTGCTGCGTGACTGGCCGGCGCGCGCGCAGTGCGCGACCGACGCCGAGTACACCTACGTGGTGCGCGGCCGCGAGCTCAAGGGCGAGAACTACACCGAGTCGCTGTCGCAGCAGCGCATCCCGAAGCTCGCCGTGCCGCGCTTCCTGGGCGCCGGCGACCGGCTGCTGTGGCTCAAGCAGGAGAACCTGCCCGGCGACTACCCGTACACCGGCGGCGTGTACCCGTACCGGCGCGAGCAGGAGGACCCGACGCGCATGTTCGCCGGCGAGGGCCTGCCGGAGCGGACCAACAAGCGCTTCCACTACCTCGCGGCCGGGTCGCCGGCCAAGCGGCTGTCGACGGCGTTCGACTCGGCGACCCTGTACGGCGAGGACCCGGACGAGCGGCCGGATATCTACGGGCGTATCGGCAACTCCGGGGTCTCGATCGCGACCCTCGACGACATGAAGCGCCTGTACTCGGGCTTCGACCTGTGCGCGCCCACGACCTCGGTGTCGATGACCATCAACGGTCCGGCGCCGATCCTGCTGGCGATGTACATGAACACCGCGATCGACCAGCGCGTCGAGCGCCACCTGCGCGAGGCCGGCCGCCTCGACGAGGTCGAGCGCACGCTGGCGGAGTCGTTCCCCGGCGGTGAGCGGCCGGCCTACCGCGGCGCGCTGCCGGACGGCAACGACGGCTACGGCCTCGCGCTGCTCGGCAGCTCCGCTGCCGAGCTCGTCGCCCGCGGGCTGCTCGAGGAGTCGGTCGCCGCCGCGCTCGCCGCCGAGGCGCTCGGCCAGGTGCGCGGCACGGTGCAGGCCGACATCCTCAAGGAGGACCAGGCGCAGAACACCTGCATCTTCTCGACCGAGTTCGCGATGCGGATGATGGGCGACGTGCAGGCCTACTTC
>JAFEDP010000766.1 GCA_018241545.1 Pseudomonadota bacterium | reverse complement strand
CGCCGCGGCGGGCCACGCGAAGGCCGCGTTCAGCCTCGCGGCACAGGTCGATGCCCACGTGTGCACCGACACCGGCCGCAGCGCCGCGGAATGGTCCGCCGTCGCCGCCGCTGGCGGCCACGCCGCCGGGCGCGGACGCACGGTGACGGCCGATACGCCCGCGAGCGGCGACCCGGTCACGCTGCTCAAGCGCGCCGCGCGGGAAGGCAACCTCGGCGAGCTCAAGCGGCTGCTGGAGTCCGTGCCGGCGACCGGTGCCGGCCCCGACCGGCGCACGGCACTGCACGAGGCGGCCGACGGCCAGCAGGCCGAGGCGGCGCGGCTGCTGATCGAGCACGGTGCCGCGGTCGAGGCGAAGGACGCGGCCGGCGACACGCCACTGCTCGTGGCCGCCCGCCGGGGCGCGGCGCCGGTCGTCGCGGTGCTGCTCGAGGCCAGGGCCGACGCCGACGTCACCGACGCGCGTGGTGGCACGCCGCTGATGCTTGCCGCGGCGGCGCAGTCACCGCGCAGCGTGCAGCTGCTGCTCGAGCGCGGCGCCGACCCCAAGCGCCGCAACGCCCAGGGCCTGTCCGCCCTCGACCTCGCCGAGCGGCTTGGCAACGCGCCGGCCGCGCAGGAGATGGTGGCGATGCTGCGCGCCCACGGCGCGACCGGCGTGGCACGCGCCACGGCGGTGCGCGAGGCTCGCGGCGACGACCTCTTCAAGGGCTGGACACCCGCGATGGTGGCTGCCGAGCGCGGCGACCTCGCGGCGCTGCGGGCCGCGCTCGCGGCCGGTGCCGACGTCAACGCCGCCGATGGCCGCGGCGTCACGGCGCTGATCGCCGCGGCGCGCAACGGTCACGTCCCGGAGCTCGAGGCGCTGCTCGGCGCCGGCGCGCGTCCGGACGCACGCGCCCAAGATGGCGACAGCGCGCTCGGCAGCGCGCTGCGCGGGCGGCAGGTGGCCGCCGTGAAGTCGCTGCTCGCGCACCACGCCGATCCCAACCTCGGCCAGGCGCGCGGCGACTCGCCGCTCGCGCTCGCGGCCGAGCTCGGCCTTGCCGACGCCGTGGGCGCGCTGGTAGCCGCCGGCGCGAAGCCCAATGCGCTCGACGCCTCCGGTCGCAGCCCGCTGATGGTCGCCGCGCAGCGCGACGACGCGGGCGCGGTGGCCATGCTGCTGACCGCAGGGGCCGATCCGGCGACCCGGGATCGCGCC
>JAFEDP010000765.1 GCA_018241545.1 Pseudomonadota bacterium | reverse complement strand
GGCCTGGCACGGCGGCGCCGAGCGCCGCCCGCCGGGCCCGGAAGAGTTACTGTTTATGTATACAAGTCATGGAGTTATAGTATGAACCGCATCCTGGGTCTCACACTGGTCCTGGTCCTCGCCGCCGGCCTCGGCGCCTGCTCGAGCAAGCCCGCGGCCCCCGCCGCCAGCCAAACCTCCGACACCGTCGCCCCGAGCAGCGGCTCGACCGCCGCCGCCGGCGGTGCCGACACCGGCGAGGGGCACGCGCTCGGGGGCGCCGCGCAGGGCGGCGAGGCGGCGCTGCTTGCCAAGACCACCATCTACTTCGACTACGACAGCTCCGAGATCCGCGCCGACCAGGCGCCGATCGTCGCCGCGCACGGCAAGCGCCTCGCCGGCGACCGCACGCTCAAGGTCCGGCTCGAGGGCCACACCGACGAGCGCGGCTCGGCCGAGTACAACGTGGCGCTCGGCGAGCGCCGTGCGCAGGCTGTCAAGCGCGCGCTGCTGCTGCAGGGCGTCAGCGAGGCGCAGCTCACGACCGTGAGCTACGGCGAGGAGCGCCCGGCCGTCGAGGGCCACGACGAGGCGGCCTGGTCGCAGAACCGTCGCGTCGAGATCGCCTACCAGGGCGGCCGCTGAGCCGTGCGCGCCGCCGCCGTCCTGCCGCTCGCCGCGCTCGCGCTCGCCGCCGGCGGCTGCTCGCTGACGCGTCCCGAGGAGGACCCGGCCTACGTCAAGGCCACCGCCGTCGAGGGCCGCGTCGATCGCATCGAGCGCCAGAACCAGGCGCTGCTCGACCTGCAGCGCCAGGTCGAGACGCTGCAGGCCGAGGTGCGCCGGCTGCGCGGCGACCTCGAGGAGGCGCAGCACGAGGCCAAGGGAGCCAAGGACCAGCAGCGCGACCTGTACGCCGACCTCGACCGTCGCCTCGGGGCGCTCGAGGCGCGCGCGAGCGCGCCGGTGGCCGCGGCGCCGGGCGCGGCCGCGCCCGTGCCCGGCGACCGCGATGCCTACCAGGCGGCGCTCGATCGCCTCAAGGGCAAGGACTACGACGGCGCCGAGAAGGCCCTCAAGGACTTCGTCGCGACCTACCCGCAGAGCCCGCTTCTCGACAACGCCAAGTACTGGCTCGGCGAGACCTACTACGTCGAGAAGCGCTTTCCCGAGGCGATCACGGCCTTCGAGCGGGTGCTGAAGGAGCATCCCGACTCGCGCAAGGCG
>JAFEDP010000764.1 GCA_018241545.1 Pseudomonadota bacterium | reverse complement strand
AGCGCGCGCACCGTGCAGCGCGCGCTTGCGGCGCTCGCGCGGGGCGGCCGCGCGCGCGCCGTGGGCCGCGGTCGGGCGTGCCGCTGGACGGCCCTGCCGCTCGCGGGATTCACGACGCCGTTGTTGCTCCCCGTGGCCCTGCCGAACGGCTAGGCTGGCGCCATGAAACGATCACCCGCTGACATCGTGCGCGAGTACGGCCCGTTTCCGGGCGTCGAACAGGTGGCCGGCGTGACCTACGACGGGGAGCGCATCTGGTTCGCGACCGGCGGGGCGCTCAAGGCCGCCGATCCCGCGACCGGGCAGACGCTGCGCTCGATCGACGTCGCCGCGCATGCCGGCACGGCCTTCGATGGCCACCATCTCTACCAGATCGCCGAGGACCGCATTCACAAGATCGACCCCGAGAGTGGCGCGGTGCTCGCCAGCATCCCGGCACCCGGCGGCGGCACCGATTCCGGACTCGCGTGGCACGAGGGCACCCTCTGGGTGGGCCAGTACCGCGACCGCAAGATCCGCCAGATCGATCCGGCCACCGGGCAGGTCCTGCGCACGATCGAGTCGCAGCGCTTCGTCACCGGCGTCAGCTGGGTCGACGGCGAGCTGTGGCACGGGACCTGGGAGGAGGACCGCAGCGACGTGCGGCGCGTCGACCCGGACACGGGCGCGGTCCTCGAGGCACTCGAGATGCCCGCCGGCGTCGGCGTCTCCGGCCTCGAATCCGATGGCGCCGAGCGCTTCTACTGCGGCGGCGGACGCAGCGGCAAGATCCGGGCGATCCGCCGGCCCGCGCGCGGCGCGCGGCAAACCCGCTGACACGCCGGCGCGCCGTCCCGCCCGGATATCCGCAGCGCAGCATGGCCGGGCCCGCGACCGAGCGCGGACGCGGTCCCGTTGCGGTCACGAGGCCGAGGAGTACCATCGGGCCTCCACGGGGTCCCGGCACGACGGAGTGCAGTCATGAGCCAACGGGGCAGTCGAGGCGGGCGCGCGATCCGCTGCGCGATCCTGGGGTTGCTGGCGCCGCTCGCGGCCCACGCCGAGACCGATGCGTGCACGCTCGCGACGCCGGCCCAGGTCGGCGCCGCCGTCCATGTCTCGGTCGGCGCGGGCACCCACGTGACGCCGACGTTCGTGAAGACCTGCACCTGGACGCCGACCGCGAATTCCAGCGTGCGGGCCGTGACGGTGAACCTGCAGACGCCGGC
>JAFEDP010000763.1 GCA_018241545.1 Pseudomonadota bacterium | reverse complement strand
ACTGCGTCGGCCCGAAGCGCGACTGGAACGCCTGCGAGTAGTCGGCGGGCCCGAGCCCGAGCGCCGCGACCAGCAGCGCCGTCGTGCGCTCGACCTGCTCGCGGTACGGGTCGCCGCCGTGCACGTACTTGACCGGGATGCCGTGGTTGGAGAGCACGAGGTGCGAGGCGCCGTGGGCGGCGAAGCTCGCGCGCACGCGGGCCGCGAGGGCCGCGATGTACGCGGGGTGGTCGTGGTAGTCCGACACGAAGTGCAGCTCCGGCACGTAGCGCAGGTGCGTGAGCTCGCGGGCGACGACGTCGAACACCGCGCCGGTGGTGCTGCCGGAGTACTGCGGGTACAGCGGCAGCACGTACAGGCGCCTGACCCGCGCCGCGGCGAGGCGCTCGAGCGCGGCGCGCGCCGACGGCTCGCCGTAGGTCATCGCGAGCTCGACGCGCACGCGGCCCGGGTCGCCGAGGCGCTGCTGCAGCGCGCGCGCGAGGCGCGCGGAGTAGACCAGCAGCGGCGAGCCCTCGGCCGTCCAGATCGCCTGATAGAGCTTCGCGGTCCGGAACGGCCGGAAGGTCAGGATCGGTCCATACAGGATCGGGTACCAGTAGGCGGGGCAGGCCTCGACCACGCGCCGGTCGCCGAGGAAGGCGCCGAGGTAGCGACGGATGGCGCCGTAGGTGGGCGCGGAGGGCGTACCGAGGTTGACGAGCAGCACGCCCGTCTCCGACTGCGGCTCCTGCGTCGCGCTCGGTCCCCGGAACCAGGCCATCGTGCTCCCTCGCGGCCGGGCGCGGCCGCGGCGCCATCATAGCGGCTCGGTCGCGCCGCCAAGAAAAAGGCCCCGGAGACACGAGTCTCCGGGGCCTTCGTTGGGATCCTGGCAGCGACCTACTCTCACATGCCCGAAGGGCACACTACCATCGGCGCTGAGCGTTTTCACTTCCGAGTTCGGAATGGGATCGGGTGGTTCCCGCTCGCTATGACCGCCAGGAAAACTTGTCCGGCGAGTCGTCGGCGCGCATGCGCCGGCGGATCGCCGCAATTCGGAAATCGTGAAGACACTTCATGGTGTCGCAAAAGAGAAATCAGCAGCCACCGAGCTGCAAACAGCTTGGGGCTATATGGTCAAGCCTCACGGGCAATTAGTACTGGTTAGCTCAACGCATTGCTGCGCGTACACACCCAGCCTATCAACGTCGTAGTCTTCGACGGCCCT
>JAFEDP010000762.1 GCA_018241545.1 Pseudomonadota bacterium | reverse complement strand
CTCGCGCTGCTGCTGTTCTTCATCGTCGGCTCGCTGACGCTGTACGCGATCCGCGCGCCGTCGCTGCGCTCGGAGGGCGGCTTCGCGCTCGTCTCGCGCGAGTCGTTCCTGCTGCTCAACAACGCGCTGCTGGTGGCCGCCGCCGGCCTGATCCTGGTCGGCGAGCTGTGGCCGCTCGTGATGGACGCGTTCGACCTCGGCAAGATCTCGGTCGGCCCGCCGTACTACAACGCGGTGTTCCTGGTGCCGACGCTGCCGCTCGTGTGGCTGCTCGGCGTCGGCATGCACGCCAGCTGGCGCAAGGGGCTGCTCGAGACGCGGCGCAAGGCGATCGCGGGCCTCGCCGCGGCGGCGCTGCTGCTCGCGGTGCTCGTCGCCTTCGCCTGCTACGGCGGCCCGGGCGTGCCGCTGACGATCGTGGCCTTCGCGGCCGGGCTCTTCGTCATGGGCTCGGCGCTGCTCGAGCCGATCGAGGCGTGGCGGCGCGGCCAGCGCCTGCCGCGCGCCGCGCTCGGCATGGCGATCGCGCACTTCGGGGTCGGCGTCTGGATCATGGGCGTCACCGGCGTCGTCTCCTACAAGGTCGAGAAGGACGTCAGCCTCGCGCCCGGCGAGTCGGTGGTGATCGCCGGCTACGACTTCAAGTTCCTGGGCATGCACCACGTCTCGGGCCCGAACTACGAGGCCGAGGAGGGGCGCATCCTGATCACCCGCGACGGCAAGACCATCGCCGAGCTCCCCACCCAGAAGCGCACCTACCGCGTGCAGCGCAACCCCATGACCCACGCCGGCATCGCGGTGGCCTGGAACCGCGACCTGTTCGTCGGCCTCGGCGACGACCTCGGCCAGGGCAAGTGGAGCATGCGGCTGCAGTACAAGCCGCTCGTGCGCTACATCTGGCTCGGCGCCCTGGTCATGGCCCTCGGCGGCCTGATCTCGCTCTCGGACCGCCGCTACCGCGCGCGGCGCACGGCGGATGCCGCCGACCTCGAGCCGGGCACCGCCCGGAAGGCGGTCTGACCGCATGTGGCGCTATTTCGCACCGGCCGGCGCATTCCTCGCGCTCGGCGCGCTGTTCGCCTTCGCGCTGATGAAGATCGGCTCGGGCAAGCTCGACATCCGCGAGATCAAGTCACCGCTGCTCGGCAAGCCGGCGCCGGCGTTCGTGCTGCCCTCGCTCGCAGACCCTTCGCGGCGCGTCGACTCGCGCAC
>JAFEDP010000761.1 GCA_018241545.1 Pseudomonadota bacterium | reverse complement strand
CGCTCGGCTGGCTCGCCGCCCAGGTCGACCGCGGCGAGGACGGCGCGGCGGCCTGAGCGCGCCGCAGCCTCGCGGCCGCGGGCGCGCTGGCAGGGGCGCGAGGCGCGCGGCACACTGGCCGCCCGCCCCCGCCCCGGAGCCGCCGTGTCCACCTCCACGCTCCCCTCGGTCGCGTTCGTCGGTCTCGGCAAGATGGGCGCCAACATGGCGCGGCGGCTCGCCCGCGCGGGCCTGCCGGTCGCCGCCTACGATGCCGCGGAGGGCGCGCGCGCCGCGCTCGCCGACGAGCCCGGCGTCGAGGTCGCCGCCTCGCTGGCCGCGGCGGTCGGACGGCTCGCCGCCCCGCGGGTCGTGTGGCTGATGCTGCCGGCCGGCGCGCCGAGCGAGTCGACGCTCGCCGAGCTCCACGCGCTGCTCGCCCCGGGCGACGTGATCGTCGACGGCGCCAACGCCGACTACCGCGACAGCTGCCGCCACGCCGCCGAGGCCGCCGCCCGGGCGCTGCACTTCGTCGACGCCGGCGTCTCGGGCGGCGTGTGGGGACTCGCCAACGGCTACGGCCTGATGCTCGGCGGCACACCCGAGGCGGTCGCGCCGCTGCTGCCGCTCGTGCGCGCGCTCGCGCCCGCGCCGGACCGCGGCTGGGTGCACTGCGGCCCGCCGGGCGCCGGGCACTTCGTCAAGATGGTCCACAACGGCATTGAGTACGGCCTGATGCAGGCCTACGCCGAGGGCTTCGCGCTGATGCGCGACAAGACGGAGTTCGGGCTCGACCTCGCCGCCATCGCGGCGAGCTGGCAGGACGGCAGCGTCGTGCGCTCCTGGCTGCTCGACCTCGTCGCCGGGATGCTGGCGGCCGACGCGCGCTTCGCCGGCGTCGCGCCGGTGGTCGCCGACTCCGGCGAGGGCCGCTGGACGATCCGCGAGTCGCTCGACCTCGGCACGCCGCTGCCGGTGATCACCGCGGCGCTGATGAGCCGCTTCGCGAGCCAGGGGCGCGACGACTACGCGGCGCGCTTCCTCGCGCAGCTGCGCCACGCCTTCGGCGGCCACGCGGTGGAGCGCACGCCCGGCTGAGGCCTCAGCGCGGCGCGCGCAGCTCCGCGGGCAGCGCCGCGGCGGCGTCGGCGTCGGCGAACACGAACGCCGCCTCGCGCGCCACGCGCGCCGCCGGCGCGCTGCCGTCCCCGGCCCACAGCGCCGCGAGCGCCTCG
>JAFEDP010000760.1 GCA_018241545.1 Pseudomonadota bacterium | reverse complement strand
CAGGGCCAGCGGATCGACTACCTGCACCCGGCGCTCGAGCCGGTGCTCAAGCCCACCTACGGCGTGATCCTGTACCAGGAGCAGGTCATGCAGATCGCGCAGGTGCTGGCCGGCTACACGCTCGGCGGCGCCGACCTGCTGCGGCGCGCGATGGGCAAGAAGAAGCCGGAGGAGATGGCCGAGCAGCGCTCGGTGTTCGTCAGCGGCGCCACGGCGCGCGGCGTGCCCGAGCGCCAGGCGACCCACATCTTCGACCTGATGGAGAAGTTCGCCGGCTACGGCTTCAACAAGTCGCACTCGGCCGCGTACGCGGTGCTGACCTACCAGACGGCCTGGCTCAAGGCGCACTACCCGGCGGAGTTCGCGGCCGCGGTGCTGTCCTGCGACATGGACAAGACCGACAAGGTCGTGGTCGGCATCGACGATGCGCGCGAGATGGGCGTCACCGTGCTGCCGCCGGACGTCAACGCCTCGGACTACCGCTTCGAGGTCGCGGGCGAGGCCAGCGTGCGCTACGGGCTCGGCGCCGTGAAGGGCGTCGGTCTCGCCGCGGTCGAGGCGCTCGTCGAGGCGCGGCGCGCCGGCGGGCCGTTCCGCGACCTGTACGACCTGTGCACGCGCGTCGACCTCGCGCGCGTCAACAAGCGCTGCCTCGAGGCGCTGATCAAGTCGGGGGCCTTCGACGCCCTCGGCCCCAACCGCGCGACGCTCGCGGCCGAGCTGCCCGCCGCGATGCAGGGCGGGGAGCAGCAGACCCGCGCGCAGTCGCAGGGCCAGCACAGCCTGTTCGGCGGCGAGGAGGGCCCGGCGGCGGTCCCGGCCGTGGCCCGCCCGGCGGCGCTGCCCGACTGGCCGGCCGCGCAGCGCCTCGCCTTCGAGCGTGAGACGCTCGGCCACTACCTCTCCGGGCACCCGATCGACGAGTACCGCCACGACCTCAAGTACCTCGCGCCGGCGCGCATCGGCGAGCTCACCGGCGCGCGGCCGGCCGGCGGCGGCGAGGGCCGCTGGCAGGCGCCGCGCAACCTGACGGTCGCCGGCCTCGTGCTCGACCTCAAGCGCCGCGGCAACCGCACGACGCTGATCCTCGACGACGGCAGCGGCCGGCTCGAGGTGTCGCTGTTCGACGAGGTGCTGGCGCAGCACCGCGACCTGATCGTCAAGGACGCGATCCTGATGGTCGAGGGCGGGCTGCGCTGGGACGAGTTCATCGAGG
>JAFEDP010000075.1 GCA_018241545.1 Pseudomonadota bacterium | reverse complement strand
AGTGCCACCGGGACCGCCGCGAGAACCGCGGTCAGCACGAGCGGCAGTGTCTCTGCCGGCGTCATTGCGGAGGCCGTCGCGTACACGAGCTGAACGGCGACGATGATCGCGCTGACGCCGGCGAGGCGGCGGACCACCTGCAGCACCGCGCGTTGCCGCGTGCTCGGCGCACGCGCGATGGCCACCAGTTGCGCGGCTTGCCCGAACTTGGTCCGTGTGCCGGTGGCCGTCACTTCCGCCAGCGCCTGGCCGCGGCGAACGAGAGAGCCCGCGTAGGCGGTCGCGCCGGCTGCGGCCTCCACCGGCAGGGACTCGCCCGTCAGCGCCGATTGGTCGAGAAGGACGCCGCCGTCGAGCAACCGCACGTCGGCCGCCACGATGCTGCCGAGCGTCAGCCGGACGAGATCGCCAGGAACCAGTTCGCTCGCCGCGACCGTGGTCCAGCGACCATCACGGCGTACGGCGGCGACGAGCGCCAGCCGCGCCTTCAGCGCTTCCAAGGTCGCGTCGGCGCGGCGCTCCTGCGTCCAGCTCAGCAGCGCGTTGAACAGCAGCAGGAAGCCGATGACGGCCGCCTCGGCGTACTCGTGCAGGGCGACCTGCAGGATGATCGCCAGCTCGAGCATCCAGGGGACCGGAGCCCAGAGGTGGCGGAGCGCGCGCCACCCACCGCGTGTCCCGGCGCGGGTGGGGAGGTTCGGCCCATACCGAATCTGCCGCTCCCGCGCCGCTGGGGTCGTCAGGCCTTGCACCGTCGCTTCTGACACCGGATTCGTCATTGAGGCGGCGCCCTGCCGTGCGACCCGCGTTCCAGCGGGTCGCCTCCCGCGACCCGGCCGGCGCGCGCGTCGCGGGTCCAGCGTGAGTCAGGAGCACAGCGTACCGCGGCCGCCATGGGCCGCGCATGACGCGCGGCGACTCGCCGGGCGAGGTGGCGACGCAGAGGCCAGGCCGGCGCCGCCGAGTCCGGGAAACTCGTCGCGGAGCAGGCGGTTGCCGCGCGCTCCGTGTGACGGCCGACGTCCAGGATCGGGCGCAACGGCGCCTTGCGCGGGGACGGACGCACGCCTTGCTGATGGGCGGCGCGGGTGCCGCCCGACGTCGGACCCCGGCGCGCAGGGCGGGTGCGGGCGTCTTGCGCCGCGGCCCGGGCGGTCCGGGGCCGGCGAGTTCCGGCGACGTCACACCACCGGTGGGGCCAGAAAGCGCGGATCGAGCGCATGGGCGAACGGGAAGTACTGCAACCAGGGTTGTGCTTCGCGCAGCACCCGCTGAGCGGAGGGTCGCGTGACGAGTCGCTCGAAGTAGCCGGCCAGGGCGGGGTGGGTGGCGCGGTAGGGATGCACCGCGTCGGCGTAGAAGAGGGGTGGCAGGGCGGCACAGTCCGCCATCGAGAAGGTGTCGCCCGCAGCCCACGTGCGAGCGGCCATGCGCCGGTCCAGCATGGCGTACGCGGTATCGAGCGTTGCGCGCGCCTCCTCGACGCCGACGGCGTCCTGGGCGCCCTCCGGACGCAGGCGATCCGAGACGCATTTCTGCATGGGCGCGTGCACATAGAGGTCGAAGAAGCGGTCCCACAACCTCACTTCCCGGGCGGCGTCCGCATCGTCCGGGATCAGCGCGACGCTCCCCCGATGGTGGACGTCGAGGTACTCGATGATGATCGAACTCTCCGGCACGGTGCGATCGCCGTCCTGCAGCAGCGGCATCTTCGCCATCGGCCACAGATGCGCGTACGCCTCGTTCTCCTTTGGCACGCCGTCGATCTGAATGGTCCGGAACGGGGTTCCCGCCTCATAGAGCGCCAACAAGACCTTCCAGCAGTAGGACGCCAGAGGATGGAAATGCAGGGTCAGGGCGGGTGGCTCATTCACCGTCTTCGGCCTCCTCGTCAGGCAGCGCCGCCAGGGTGTCGCCCAGGCGGCCGCGGAGTTCGTCGGGTCGACGACGACGTGATGACAGGGTCCCCGACGGACGTCGAGCCGTTCCGGGCGCCGTACCCTGCGCCTTCTGAATCTCGGCGTCCATCTCGCCGAAAGCGGCTCGGGCCGCATCGGCTTGCCCGTCCGGTCCCGGGCGGCCGACGCCAACCTCGTCTGCGGCATCGATCCGCGCGGACCCCGGTGGCTAATGCCTTGCGCGGGCACTATCCGCCGGGCGCAGCCGCTCCTTTGCGGAGCGTCGCTAGGCGTCGAGCCACTCCGCCGCGCGCTCGGCGATCATGATCGTCGGGGCGTTGGTGTTGCCCGAGACGAGCGTCGGCATCACCGAGGCATCGACCACGCTCAGGCCCTCGACCCCGTGCACCCGCAGCCGCAGGTCGACCACGGCGTCCGGCCCCTGGCCCATGCGGCAGGTGCCGACCGGGTGGTAGATGGTCTCGGCCTTGGCGCGGATGGCGGCGAGGAACTCCGCGTCGCTGCGCACGGCGGCGCCCGGGAACAGCTCCTCGCCGCGGTACGGGTCGAAGGCGCGGGCGGCGGCGATCTCGCGCACGAGCTTGAGGCCCGCGATCAGCGTCGCGGCGTCGTCGGGCTCGGCCAGGTAGTTGGCGAAGATGCGCGGCGCGGCGGTGGGATCGCCGCTCGCGAGCGTGAGCCGGCCGCGGCTCTTCGGCCGCAGCACGCAGCAGTGGAACGTGTAGCCGTGCCCCGGCAGGCGGTTGCGGCCGTGGTCGTCGAGCTGCGCCGGCACGAAGTGCAGCTGCACGTCGGCTCGCCCGTCGCGCGCGCGCGGCGTCGTCAGGAAGCCGCCGGCCTCGGCGATGTTCGAGGAGCCGGGGCCGCCCCGGGTGAGCAGGTAGCGCAGGCCGACCCAGGCCTCGCCGAGCTTGCCGAAGTCGTAGGTCACCGGCTGCGTCGCCTTCACGAGGGTGCAGTAGTCGAGGTGGTCCTGCAGGTTGGCGCCGACGCCCGGCAGGTCCGCGACCACCGGGATGCCGAGCGCCTCGAGGTCCGCGGCCGGCCCGATGCCGGAGAGCAGCAGCAGCTGCGGGGAGTTGACCGCGCCGCCGGCCAGCGTCACGGCGCCGGCCTCGATCCGTTCCACGACCCGGCCGCGGCGCACCTCGACCGCGACCGCGCGCCCGCCGTCGACGACGACGCGCGTGGCGAGCGCGCCGGTCAGCACCGAGAGGTTCGGGCGGCCGCGCACGGGCTTCAGGTACCCGGCGGCGGCGCTGCAGCGACGCCCGTCGCGCTGCGTGACCTGATACCAGCCGAGGCCGAGCTGGGTGGCGCCGTTGAAGTCCGCGTTGAGCGCGATGCCGAGCTCGCGTCCTGCCGCGAGGAAGGTCTCGCTGAGCACGTTGCGGTAGCGCAGGTCCGAGACCGCGAGCGGCCCGCCGGTGCCGTGGTAGGCGTCGGCGCCGCGCGCCTGGTCCTCGCTCTGGCGGAAGTACGGCAGCACCTCCTCGTACGACCAGCCGGGGCAGCCGGCGCCGGCCCAGCCGTCGTAGTCCTCGCGCTGGCCGCGGATGTAGCACATCGCGTTGATGGACGAGGAGCCGCCGAGCACCTTGCCGCGCGGCCACCACAGGCGCCGGCCGTTGAGGCCCGGCTCGGGCTCGGTCTGGTAGCTCCAGTTGACCCCGGGCATGTTGACGAGCTGCGCGAGCCCCGCCGGCATCGAGATGAACGGGCTCGAGTCGGCGGGGCCGGCCTCGATCAGCACCACGCGCCGCGCGGGGTCCGCGGACAGCCGGTGGGCCAGCACGCAGCCCGCCGAGCCCGCACCGACGATCAGGTGGTCGCAGCTCGTCATGGTTCGATCCCCCGGAACGGCTCCGGCTCCCCGGCATACAGCCGCTCGAGCAATTGTGACTCACGCAGGCGGATCACCGCCAGAAACTCCGTCGCTCCGCCGGTGGCGCGGAACGCCGCGAAGCCGCGCTCGAGGAAGTCCTGCAACGCGCCGAGCCCGGCGGCGTGCGCCGGGCCGCGCGCGAGGCGCACCACCAGCGCGAGCGAGGCGTGGTGCACGATGCGGTCGAGCGCGGCGCCGATGTCGAGGATGGCCTCGAGCTGCGCGAGGCGCGCCGCGCGCGGTGCCGAGGCCGCGTAGGCGCGCGCATAGCCGGCGGGCGTGAGCGGGCCCGGCGGCAGGCGGGCAGCGAGCGCCGCGTCGAGGCGCTGGGTGTCGCGCTCGAGCTCGATGGCCTGCTTCAGGACCGCGAGCGCGCGCGCCGGCAGCAGCCGCTCGAGCGCGCCAATCCTGCCGGGGCGGCCGATGATCCGACCGTGCAGGCTGATGGTCATCATCCGCGGCCGACCGGCCTGGCCCATCCGGTACAGCCAGTCGAAAGCGTCGCGGCAGTACTCGAAGAACTGCTGCCCGGTGCTGAAGTCGCCCCCGCGCTGCAGCCGGCTGTCGTTGGTGTCGAAGCTGTGCGGGATCACGAGGTGCGCAATTCCCCCGACGTCGACCCAGTAGGGTAGGTCGTCGTTGTACGCGTCGCTGTCGTAGTGGAAGCCGCCGGCCGCGACGACGAGCCGACGGGTGTTCGGGCTCGGCCGGCCGGTGTACCAACCCACGGGCCGGCGCCCGATCAGGCGCGTGACGACCTCGACGTTGCGCGCGATGTGCTCGCGCTCGATCTCCTCCGGCACGTGCTGGTAGTTGACCCAGCGCTGCCCATGGCAGGCCGCCTCGAATCCGCTGCGGGCGATCTCCGCTGCGGCCTCGGGGTTGCGCTCCAGCGCCATCCCGACGGCGTAGACGGTGGCCGCGACCTGCGACCGACGCAGCAGCGCCATGATCTCCCAGAAGCCGACGCGGCTGCCGTACTCGAACAGCGACTCGACGTTCAGGTCGCGCGCCCCCGGCACCGGATCGCCTCCGCCCAGGTCGGTGAGCACCGATTCCGACTCGCCATCGCCGTGCAGCACCGAGCGCTCGCCGCCTTCCTCGTAGTTGAGCACCAGCGACACCGCCACGCGCGCACCGTCGGGCCAGCGCGGATCCGGCGGCCGCGGCCCGTAGCCGACGAGATCACGCGGGTACGGCGGCCGGGCGCTCATTCGCCCGCCTCGTCCGACGTCCGCCGCTGCGCCACCAGCCAATCCATGTAGGCGTGGAACGCCTCCCGCGGCGGCCGCGGCCGCCAGCCGGTCTCGCTCGCGATGCGCGAGATGTCGTAGGCGCCCCACATGCCGTCGCTCAGGGTCGGGTCCTGAAGGATGTCGGCCTCGGCCGGCGGGACCACCTCAGCGGTGAACCCCGGCACCTTCTCGGCCGCCCACCCGACCAGGTCCGCAATGCGGACCGTCTCGCCCGCGGCGACGTTGTAGGCGCCGTAGCGCAGGCGGGGCGCGCGCAACAGGCCGAGGATCGCGCCGGCGGCATCCTCGGAGTGGATGTAGTCGCCAACCGCGTCCACGGTATTGACGCGCACGCGCGGCACGCCGTCGAGCGCGAGCTGCGCGATGCGGTTGGGCACGTGCCGATGGTTGCGGCTCGCCGTGACGCGATCCATCGTGCCGTACACGGACGACGGTCGCACCGACGCCGCGGAGAGCCCGAACAACTCCCGGTAGCGGTCCGTGATCAGCTCCGAGGCCAGCTTCGAGATGCCGTACAGCCGCCGCGGCATCACGTAGCCGTCCTCGGGAAGCGGCTCGCCGGGCCGGTTCGGGCCGTGGTTCAGGTAGACCGCGCCCGAACTCACGTAGATGAAGCGCTGCAGTGCCGGCTGGGTGCGCGCCCATTCGAGCAGCGCGACCGTCCCCATCACGTTCACGTCGATGATGCGCGAGGGTGCCTCGGCCTCGGGCTCGACGCGCGCCTGCGAGGCCGTTCCCCGCGAGATCGGCGTGATCGTGGCGCCGTGGACGACATGCGTGATGTCCTGCCCGCCGAGCGCGGCCGACCAGCTGGCGGGCTGCGTCACGTCCGCCGTCACTACGTGCATGCGCCCGGCGAAGGGCGCGAAGTAGCGCTGCGCGGCCTCATCCGGCGGCGCCGCATCGAGCACGACCAGCCGTGCGGCCGGGTCGGACTCGAGCCAGCTCCGCCCCACCACGCTCATCACGAAGCCCGTCGCACCGGTCACCAGCAGTTTCATGGCGCATTCATTCCCAGTTACTTCACCCCGGGAAATCCCGGACCAGGTCCAGCAGGCAGCGCGTACCGACGGCGAAGTCCTCGAGCGACATCGCCTCGTCGGGATTGTGGCTGCCGTGGTCGTTGCGAACGAACACCATAGCCGTCGGTATGCCCAGCCTCGCGAACACCGCGGCATCGTGACCCGCGCCGCTCGCCATCTCGAACGGCACCTCGAGTAGATCGCGCAGCCGGCCCCGCAATCCCGGGTCCATGATGGCCGCCGGCGAGTCGCTCGTGCCCCCCAGGTCGAACTCGACGCGGTAGGCTGCGCCGAGGCGCAGCGCCGCGTGCCGCGCCTCCTCCGCAACCGCCTGCATCAGATCCTCGGAGAGGCTGCGCAGGTCGAGCACGAAGCGCGTCTCGCCGGCGATCTTGCTCGGACCGTGGAGCGCGGCGTCGGTATAGAGCTCGCCGGCCGTGATGACGAGGTCCGAGCCCTGCGCCTCGTGCTGCAGCCACGCCTGCTCCATGTGGTGGAGCAGCGCGACCGTGGCCGCCACCGCATCGCGGCGATGGGCGCGGTCGACGGCACCGGAGTGACCGTACTCGCCCCGGCAACGGGCGTTGCGGAACCGCTTGCAGCCGCGGATGCCGGTCACCGCGGCCGCGGGCAGGCCGCGTGCGGCCAGCGTCGGCCCCTGCTCGATGTGCAGCTCGAGGTATGCGCGGATGCCCGCCGGGTCCAGCAGGCGCCGCCGCTCGCGGATGGGCGACGGGTCGAAGCCCCGCGCACGCAGTGTCGCCTCGAGACTGACGCCGTTGTCGGAGCGCGGCACGGCGAGGCACGCCGGATCGAGCAGCCCGAAGGCGCCGGCACTGCCGAGATAGGGCACGTCGAACCAGGCGGACTCCTCGGCGCGGATCGCCATCACGGCCACGTCGCTGCGCGGCACGACGCCCTCGCGCCGCAACGCCGCCACGACGCACAGCCCGGCCACGACGCCGGCGGCGCCGTCGTAGTTGCCGCCCTGCGGCACGCTGTCGAGGTGCGAGCCCATCACGACCCGGGGCGCCCGCCGGTCGCTCCCGGGCAGAGTCACCGTGAGGTTGCCGATCGCGTCGACGTCCGTCGCAAGCCCGAGCGCGGCCGCCTCGCGTCGGACGATGTCGTGAGCGCGCTGCTCGCCGTCGCCGTAGCTGTCGCGCTCGATGCCGCGGCCGCGGCGCGAGGCCGCGGCCAGCGCCTCGAACAGCGATGCGGCGAGGTCCAGATCCGCTTGGTCGAGTCGCGCCATCGGACTATGCTTGGCCGGCGCCGCGGCAGCGGCGCGATCCACGGGGAGAGGCGGTCATGTCGAGTGTACTCGCGGGCAGGATCGCCGTCGTCACCGGGGCGAGCTCAGGCATCGGTCGTGCGATCGCGATCGCCTTCGCCCGCGAGGGCGCCGCGGTCGCGCTCGCCGACGTCACCGAGCAGCCGGTCGAGGGCGGCGAGCCCACCGCCGCGCTGATCGCACGGGCCGGCGGTTCCGCGGCATTCCATCGCGCCGACGTGGGCGACCGGGAGGACGTCGACGCGCTGATCGACGCGGTGGTGGCGCGCCACGGTCGCCTCGACGTGATGGTCAACAACGCGGCCACGTATTCCGGCACGCCGCTGCTCGACACGGAGCCGGCACAATGGGACGCGGTGCTGCGCGTGAACCTCGCCGGGCAGTTCTTCGGCTGCCGGCGCGCCGTGCGGCAGATGCTCACCCAGGAGCCGCGCGGCGAGGCCCGCGGGCGCATCATCAACATCGGCTCCCAGCATGGCATCGTTTCGTGCCCGGGCGACCTGCCCTACGGCGTCAGCAAGGCCGGATCGATCTACCTGACCCGTCAGGTCGCCGCCGACTACGCGAAGGAGCTGATCGTCTGCAACTGCATCTCGCCGGGCAAGATCGTCACCGGAGCGCCGGGCCTCGCGCAGGATCCGGCGCGCCTCGACTACGCGCGTCGCCGCACGCCGTGGCCGCGCTTCGGGCGACCCGAGGACGTGGCCAACGCCGCCGTGTTCCTGGCGAGCGATCAAGCGACGTTCATCACCGGGGCGAACCTCGTGGTCGATGGCGGCTGGCTCGCCGCCTAGCGGCTCGGGATCGCGTAGACCTTGCCGCGGTACGGCGGCCGGTCCAGCTGGTCCAGCGCGGTCACGTACAGCGTCCCCTCGTCCGGGCTGAAGGCGAAATTGGGAACGCCGGGCGAAGGCAGCTTGAGCGTGCGCAGCAGCCGCGCGCTGGCGTCGATGACGAAGATGGTGCCCGCGAGCGGCGCCTTGGGATCGCGCGGATTCTGGCCCACGTAGAACTCGCCCTTCGAGTTCAGCTTGATGCCGTCCGGGAACAGGTGCGCGACCTCGTGCGTGAGTTCGTCGAGGTTCACGAACACGGCGCGCTCGGACAGTGTGTGATCGGCCCCGATCCGGAACTGGATCACGCGGTGATCCTCGGTCTCGATGACGTACAGCGTCTGGCCGTCGAGCGACACGACGATGCCGTTGGCGCTGCGCACGTCGCTCGCCACCTGGGTGATCGTGCCGTCGGCGGCGAGGTAGAAGACCTTGCCGTCGATGTGGACACCAAGCGTCCCGGAACAGGTGAAATAGACGCCGCCGTGGCGGTCCGGCGCGAAGTCGTTCGGCCCGATCAGCGGATGGCCGTCCCGGTCGTGCGTGTAGGGCGGCAGGTCGCGGCCGTCGGCGGCGATGCGGCCGATGCTGTTGCTGTCGTAGCACGTGACCAGGAACTCGCCGCTCGCGGTGGCGATGACCGCGGACGGGCCGCAGCCCGGTTTCGACCAGAAGATCGAGGTCTCCCGGCCGTCCCACGTCGTGACCGTGTTCCGATCGTACTCGACGTAGTACAGCTTGCCGTGATGCCAGATCGGCCCCTCGGCGAAGTGGGCATCGTCGTTGAGCACCCGGACGTCCGCCGCCGGAGCAGGCCCGGCAACGAGCGCGGACAGCAACAGCATCGCGGCACACGTTCTCATGGGCCTGTCCTCCCCACCGAGCATCACGCGACTACGGGTGCCGCGACCGCGCCGCCAGCGGCGCGCCGGATGTCGGCGGCGATCGTCCGGTCGGCCATCAGGAAGTGCCAGGTGGCCCACAGCCCGGTCGGCGCCAGCACGAGCAGCGCGAGTCGCAGCGACGCGGCGTCGGCTCCACCGGCTCCGCCGAACCAGTCGCTCAGTGCCCCGACCACCTGCGGGGCGACGATCAGGTTGAACACGTTGCCGACCAGTACCGACCACGCCGTGAACGTGGATCGCATGTGGCTGGGCGCGAGGTTGAGCACCAGCGCCATGCACGGGCCGATGAAGAAGTAGATCGCCGGGATGTACGCCCAGAACATCCAGCGCGCGAACGCCAGCGAGTGCGTCCAGTACGCCAGGATCGACGGCACCGTCGAGCAGGCGACGACGAGGCCGACGACGCGGACTACGCGGTGCGGATCGAGCATGAATGGGCGCGACATCAGCCACGCCCCGAGGACGGTGGCGCCGATGCCCCCGACGAGGTGGATGTTGCCGGTCAGGGCGCCGGCCTCGGCGACGTTCAGGCCGTAGCTGCGCAGCAGGAACGTCGGCGTCCACCACACGAGGCCCCAGCCCCACAGCGAGCAGACACCGCTCGCCATGATCACGTGGAACGCCGCCCGCTGGCGCCACAGGAACCCGAGCGTCTCGCCGAGCGTCGCCGTGGAGACCGTGGCCGAAGCATCCATCCGGCCGCGCCGCGGCTCGCGGATCGTGAGCCACACGAGCGCGCCGAGCGCGAGGCCCGGCACGCCGAGCGCATAGAACGCCGAGCGCCAGCCGTGCTCTTGGGCGATGGCACCGGCGAAGTTCGCGCCGAGCCAGGCGCCGAAGGGCGCACCGAGCGCGAAGACGCTGAGCGCCATGGGCCGGCGCTCGGCGGGAAAGCAGTCTGAGACGATCGCGGTCGACGGCGGCGTCGCCCCGGCCTCGCCCACGCCCACGCCGATTCGGCCGAGCAGCAGCTGCCAGTACGAGACGGCGAGGCCGCAGAAGACGGTGAACGCCGACCATGCCAGCAGCGACGCGGCGACGATGTTGCGGCGGTTGGATCGATCCGCGAGCCAGGCCACCGGGATGCCGAAGGCGACGTAGAAGAGTGCGAGGGGCACGCCCGTCAGGAACGCGGCGCCGGAGTCGGTGAGTGCCAGCTCCAGCCGGATCGGTTCAAAGACCGTGGTGACGACGTAGCGCGCGCCGATGTTCACCGCGTAGACGAGGCACATCACGACCAGGACGTACCATCGCTCGAGCGCCCCGACCGCCTCGCCCGAAGGTTGCGACTCGCCGACGGGTCGGGATCGGGAACGGATGCGGTTTCCCCGGTATTATTCTCCGACCGAGTTTACAATCCGCGAAAACCGAAGGCAACGCGCCGAGGTCTTCGGCGGATGCGCACAGAGCGGGCGGCGGCCGCGGCCCTCGATGCGGCCACCGGCGGCTCACGGAGCCGGGCATCGGAACACGGTTCGGGACCAGTCGACAAAGAAACCTAACGAGTGGGGGGATCGGCTCATGAGGACCAATCAGGCATGTGCGCGGGCGGTCGCCGCCATCCTGAGCGCGCAGGCCGCGGCGGCGCTCGGCGCCGAAGCCGCGGCACCGCAGAGCGGCATCGAGGAGATCATCGTGACGGCCCAGCGCCGTACCGAGAACGTCCAGAACGTTCCGATCGCGATCCAGGCGGTCACCAGCG